>NZ_JBLWEX010000290.1:0-37366 GCF_048323875.1 Yersinia sp. LJYL362 | reverse complement strand
AAATCCCTCGGCTTATGGCTGTGCGGGTTCAAGTCCCGCCCCGGGCACCATGGAAACAAATCTAAGTAAAACAAAGTAGTATGAGTATGTCGTTAACCGCCGAGAGGCGGTTTTTTTGTGCCTGAGATTTGAAAGTGGCAGCAGAGTGACTACAAAATGACTACATTGTGTCTACGGCACTTTTCACACCCTCAAGGCTGCATCCAGTAGCAAGCACGATAAACCGCCAGTTATCCCCAATAAAATACTAATTACGCCAAATTTTAATAATAAAAAAACCTGCAATTTGCAGGCTTCTTCAATTACATCCACAACACGCCTTGATTTCCTTTAGGGTGGGGCGGTACAGCATTAATTATTCCCGGTTCCATTATCGTTTCAACGATAGTTTCATGGGTCTTAAAAGTTTTGCCGCAATTAATATTTGTGCACTGGTGATAGCGTTCTTTCGTTTCGTCACTAAGGTAACGGCTGGATCTCGCGTGTGCTGCAAATTTACAGCGTGGGCAATGCATCATATTTACCTCCGAAACTGCATATTCAATAATTATGCTGATCTTATCACCAGTATTCGCATTTGTGAAACAAATATCAATTAGTTGAATGCGGCTACTCTGTGGCCTCATAAGTCACATCCGACAACAACACTTCGAGAGATAACTGGGTGGTGTAGCCGCTGTTACTCAGGCTGTGCGTTACCTTGCTGATTATCCAGCTCTGTTGGTCTATCACCGATTTAAAGCCGCTAACCGCCACTGGTGTTTCAGGAAATAAATCAGCGCGCCCCATGGCTAAGGTGATAGAGAATTCAGCAACACCGCGCTGTAACTTCTCCCATTTAGATTGAGCGGCGCGCATGGCGGCTTTTTGCGTGGCATAAACCGTAGTAATAGCAAAAACGTTATCTTCTGACCCCACCAGATAATCCCCTTGTTTTTCCTCCACCGGCTTTTTCACTGCGGCGGCTTTGGCGCGAGTCGGTTTGGCTTTGGGGTGTTCCAGTGCGCGGAGCTGTTTAAACTTGGGCTTTCGCTGCAACTTAACTTTTTTCGGCTTGGCCGGTTTCGGGTCTTTGGTGTGCAACCAACTGGCACTCACACCGGTATACGCGCCCCGGTCAGCAATACTAAAGCTGTGCTGGTCGCCATCTTGCCGGGTGATCGTCATTTGTGGAATGGGTTTACCGCTGGCCGTGACACCGCTGCCCGGCTTGATAAATAACAATCGCCCAGCTTTGACGGCGGCCACCGCGCCATTCAGTGAAGCTAACCGGGTGATAAATTTGGCGTCAGTCTCTTGGGTCTGGTCGATATGAGAGATAGCGATATCCGCCAGCCCCTCGGCCAGCATCGCTTTCAGGTTGTTGCGCTCCGCCACTTGCGCCACCACTTTCCCCAACGTGGTTTCATGATAAGAGACTTCACGCCGGGTATTGAGCGAACCGCGAAAATCAGCACTGCGGGCGCGAATGGTCAGCGTATCCGGCGCGCCGTGGTGTTCGACCTCATCCACGGTAAAGTCGCCTTTACCCATCAGGGCCGAGCCTTTCCAGCCCAAGAACACTGACAGCACCGCGCCCCGCTCCGGCATGGCAAGCTGGCCGTCTGCGTCATCCAGTTCAATATCGAGCTGGTCAGCTTCAAAGCCCCGGTTATCGGTCAGGCTCAGAGACAGCAGCCGATCACGAATATTCTGGGTGATATCTTTCGCGTTAATGGTCATCATATAGTCTGGGGCCATATCCGCCCCAGCCGGTAGTGCAATGCCGGTCATCATGAGAATAACCCTCCGATTGCTGACTGGGCTTTATCGGCCATAGCCGTCGCTTTACCCAGTAATTGGTCAGCCTGTTGTTGCAGGTCGCCAAACATCGCTGTCAGTGACTCATCGACACGCAACAGATTGAGGGTGAACTCAATGCGCCGGGCGCTGCCATCTGCAAAAAACAGACTGCGGGTCAGGCTCAGGCTTTCAACCACAAACATACCGTATATCATGCCGCTCCCCTCAATCAGCGGCCATGCTTTGCCTTGGTTAGCCATAACCTCTAGGGCCAGCAACGACAGGCGGCCGCCGGTCAGTTCCGGTAGTAATACCCCGGATAGCGTCATTTTTTCGCTATCGACGCCAAGAAATTGCGCCGCCGGGCGCAAGCCTACCCGGCTGTTAGTGGGCCAACGATAATCAATATTGCGCCCCATGCTTTGATAAGGGGTGGTTTGTAGCATAAAGACAAATAAACCCAGTGATAACATCATGATTAATTCTCCATCTGGCCGCGCTGGCGGGCGCGCTTATCGCGTTCGTTCTTGGCAAGCGCATCGGTCATCATTCTCTCGGCATCCTGTCGGCTCATGCCCGGCGGAATCGTTATCTTGATATCGTTAGTGGTGACACTGCTATCAACGATAGTGGTGCCAGCATTCGCAGTCACCGGCTGATAACCGCCGTACAACACGCCGCCACTGGGTG
The DNA here is from genome assembly GCF_048323875.1 of Yersinia sp. LJYL362. Taxonomy (NCBI): domain Bacteria; kingdom Pseudomonadati; phylum Pseudomonadota; class Gammaproteobacteria; order Enterobacterales; family Yersiniaceae; genus Yersinia; species Yersinia sp. LJYL362. The sequence continues at coordinate 34,894 of NZ_JBLWEX010000290.1, read as the reverse complement.
AGTATCCGCCCGAATAAGGGTTATCTTTCGGGACGTTATCGGCCAGCCCGGTAGATTTGCTATCAATAACGCCGAGCTTTTCCAGTACCCAATCGATGCCACTGCGCAGAGTGTTCAGCGCATCCATGGGTAGACTGAGTGCCGCCGCCAACCCCTCGCCAAATAACTTGCCTGCGTTGGTCGCCACATCTAAGGTTTCCTGCGTGGCTTTGACCGGTTTAATCAGGTCAGCGAACCAGTTCGAAAGCTGTTTCACCTTGTCACTAAACCAGTTAAACACCGGTTTAAGCGGTTCAAAAGCGGCACTGATTGGCCCCATGGCAGCGGTAAAGCCCTCGGCCACGCCAGCAATAAAGGCGCTGATAGGTTCCCAGTATTTACGGATAAGCAGGCCACCGGCCACAATGGCCGCGACCACAGCCACTATCGGCCATGTTAGTGCCGTGAGCGCGGCGGCAATGGTTCCGGCCATCAGGGAAAAACCAGTACTCAATAGACCGGCCCCGGCCAACAACAGGTTAAACCCCGCCATGACCGGCCATGCAATCAGCCCCAATGCACCCAGCCCGGCGACCAGTGCCAGCGCCGCGCCGGTGACTTTGGTAATAGTGGCGACCAACTCGGGGTTTTTCTTGGCCCATGCCGCCACATTAATCAGCCAGTCGGTAGCGGTGACGGTCAGTTTACGCAGCGCAGAGTCTTGTTTCTCGAAGACTTCAATCTCTAAGTCTTCCCATGCCGAACTCAGGTTTTTCAGGTCACCGTCAAGGTTGTCCATTCTTACTGTGGCGATAGATTCTGCGGTGCCGCCCGCATTCATCAGCTTGCTTTGCTTCTCCGCCAGCTTGCCATTACCGGCTGCGGCCACCAGTTTCACCGCGCCTTTCATCGCCTCTTCACCAAAGATCACTTTCAGGTATTCGGCTTGCTGTGCGGTGCCTAACTTGTTCTTTTTAAACGAGCGGTCAATATCTTTGAGGATTTTCTCCACCGGCAACATATTGCCTTTGCCGTCGCGGGTGGTTATTCCCAGCTCGCGCAAGGCTTCCGGCGCTTTACCGACCGGTGCCTGTAAGCGGCTAAACACCGCACTGGTACTGGTTCCGGCCATACTACCCTTGATGCCGTTATCAGCCAGCACCCCGAGTAACGCGGTGGTATCTTGGATGCTGGCCCCAGCGGCTTCGGCAATCGGAGCGACATACTTCATCGCCTCGCCCAGCTCTAGCAAGTTGGTGTTTGAGCTGGTGAAGCCTTTCGCCATCACATCCGACACGCGCTTAATCTGGTCTAACGGCAGGTTAAACGCCGACTGCATGTTGGTGACAATATCTGCCGCCTCGGCGATATCCACGCCGGACGCCAGCGACAGGTTAACCGTTGGCTCAGTGGCGGCCAGAATGGCGTCAGCGTCATAGCCGGAACGGGCCAGCGTGTCTTGGGTTCGTGCGACATCTGTCGGTGAAAAGGCGGTTGAACCGCCGATATCCCGCGCCTGTTGACGAATGGCGGCCAGCTTGGTGTCGTGTTTATCCAGCCCCAAAATCGCCTGAGTGCCGGACATCTGGCTGTCAAACTGCATACCCGGCGCAATCAGTTTTACCGCACCATAAAGCCCGGCGGTTGCGACGCCAAGACTGGCCGCGCTGGTATTGCGCACTGCACTAGTGGCGGCTTTACCTTTCTGATAGCGATTACTGATACGGTTGAGTTGTTCCTGTTTCAGGCTCAGGCGTTGCAGCTCTTGGCGCTGGCGGCTCAGGGCAACCGTCGCCTCGGCGGCACTGCTGCGTAACCGGCGCTGTTCACTGCTCAGATTTTTGGTCGCTATCCCATCAGCATTGAGGGCGTCGCGCTGGCGCTGCACGGACTGACGCAGCCCGTTATATTTGGTTTGCAGTTCAGCCGCCGCGCGCTTGGCTCCCTCCATCAGTCGGGCTTGTTGGGCGGTGGGTTTCTCAGTGTTTTTAAAGGCAATCGCCAACGCCGCCGCATCTTCTTTGGCTTTTTTCAATGCTTGCCCAGTGACCGCCAGTTGGGCGCTGGCCTTGCGGAAACCGTCAATCTTCGCCGCCTGCGCATCAAGGGATTTGATGCTGCTTTGGGTGCTGCGAATATCGCCAGTGAGGGATTTACTGGCGGTTTGAATGGCTTTAAAGGGGCGGGTGGCTTGGTCTACGGCTTTGAGCAATACCTGTAGCTGTAAGCTCTTACTCATGGTTTACGGCTCCACTTCGTAGCAGGGCTTTATGACGCCAGCGCACCAGTTCGGTGAGACTCAAGGCCCAAAGCTCTGACGGCGGCCAGTGAAAAATGGCGGCAATATCCGCCATCAGGTCGTCAACTTCCAGTTTCGGGTCGAGCGTTACCCCGCCTGTTTCGGCGACAAAAAACCAATCACCTTACCGGCAAGCGCCACTAAATCCGGCAATTCCAAGCGGCTGCATTCTGCGGCGGTCAGTGTCGGTGTGGTGATCCGGGGTAACACCACAATCAGTGCATCCACATCAGAATGAGCGACATCTGAAAGTCGAACCCCGCGCAGCGCCCCGGCATTGGGGCGGTAAACTTCGATTTCGGTAATCAGGGTATCGCCACGCTTTAGCGGGGTTTCCAGTACCACCACATTCTCGTTAACCTCGGCGATGGTTTCAGTTTTAACAGTGAGTTTTTTCATGGTTTGTTCCAATTCAGTCAGGGGCCAGCGGGTGAGCACTGGCCGTCAGGGGTTAGCGGCCAATGGCCTTGCGTTGGGCTTCCAGCAGGTCTACGCCGTTAACCATTTCAATCAGGTTAACCACGTCAATCTCCATCACCACCTTGCCGTCAATGGTCAGCTTGTAGTAGGTGCACTGGGTGGATACCTTGGTTTCGGTGTCTTCCCCTTGCTTGGATTCGCCGCCATCAATCTCTTTATGACGGCCACGTATCTCAACTTCTACCGCTGTTACTTCGCCGGTATCGTCACGCTGATAAGCGCCCGCAAAGCGCAGCGGAACCCCGTCAACTTTAGGTGTTCCCCATTGCTGCAACACCAGCTCGTCGAGGCCACCCATCGACCACTCCATGGATAGCGCATCGTCATCCAGACCCAAATCAATCGGCGCAACGCCATTCATCCCGCCGCCCCGGTAGTTCTCCAGCTTGCGAGTGAGTTTCGGCAGGGTGATGGCGGACACTATCCCCATGTAATCCCGACCATCGTTAAACAGGTTCATCAATTTCAGCTTACGTGGCAGTGCCATAAGTCAGTTTTCCTTAGCTGTTGACGGCGGCGGCAAAGTTCACCAAATATTTATCAGTGATACGCTGGCGCAGGGTTAAATCTTCCAGTGGTGGCACTGGGGTATAGTCGTAATCGATAAACAGCTTGCCCGCTTTCAGGGTGTCTTTATCGTTGGCGCTGTCGTCATACCAGCAAGCGCCGTCAATAATCAGCCCGGCGGATTTCATTTCGCGGAACTTGGCATTGATGCTGCCAATCATGTCTTTGACCAGCGTCGGATGCATTGGGCGGTCAATCGCCCACAACTGTGCCTCGGCCATCGTGTCAGCCAAAATCTGTGCGGTGCGGGTGTAGTTCTCAAAGGCAAACAGTGGGTCGTCAGAACAGGTGCGCGACCCCCAAAACTTGAAGCCATCTTTGCGGATTAGCGTTGTTACGCAGGCTTGGTTTAGCAGGTCAGCGTCAGTGCCAACGGTCTGCAAATCCCAGTAGACGCTGGCAGAAATACCGGTCACGCCATTTACGCCGACGTTAGACAGGGTTTTATGCCAGCCGGTATCGGTATCAATCTTGGCGCGCAGACCGAGGGCGCGGGCGGTGGCATAAGCAATATCTGTGCTGTTGGCGGTGGTATTCCAGCTCAGGAAGTCCGGCCAAATCAACATCAGCTCGCGTTGGCTGAAATTGTCACGGTACAGGATAGCTTCGGAAAGGGTCTTGCAACCGTAGGCGCTGATATAGCCAAAGGCGCGCAACTGCTGGCAGATACTCGCCAGCGCAGTAGACACTTGTTGATTATCAAGCCCCGGCACACCAAGAATGCGCGGACGCACGCCGGTGACTGATTGCGCATCTAACAGCGCTTTCATACCGGTGTAGCGGCCGTTCTCGTCAGCACCGCCAATAATATTAGACGTGGTTTCAGCCTCATCTTTACCGGTAGCCACCCGCACCACAATGGTGACCGGGCGCGACTGTTCAGCAATCGCCAGCAATGACGCGGCCAGCGTGCCTTTTTTACCGGCTTTACCGGCAGCGGCGCGCACATCAGTAATCAGTACCGGGGTATTGAGGGGGAATGCGGTTGCGTCAGCATCATCGCCGGTGCAGACCATACCGACAATGGCGGTTGAAATAGTGGAAATGACGCGCGTTCCCTCGTTAATTTCGAGAACGCGGACGCCGTGATGGTAATCACCCATGGGGTAACTCTCCGTTGGTTAAGGGTGAGAGTATGGTGACGGCTTACCGCGCGGAGAGCGATTGATAGGCGATGTGTGGTGAGTGGCACAACGGAAAGCTTCGCAAAACTCAGATTAGAAATTGTGATTATTAGTGGATTTATCTAAAACTAAATATTTAGATTATTTTAGCTCGGTGCATGGTTATCTAAGTCTGCACCGATTAAGTCAAGTCAAGTCAGGATTTAACGACGTGTGTTGAATTGCTCTTCATTAAAATATTTTTTCTAACATATTCATATGGTTTTTCGATAGAGTTATACATGGCGATGCCAAATATAACCATGGCAATAACAAGAAGATAACCATGTGTTTCTTGATTAGGAAAACCAAAGACAAGGTAGATATAATTATATAAATATATTGAAAAGGAAGCTCTACCAATGTAAGAAATAAAGCCTAACGTTTTAGATGCATTAAAAACCCCGCAAAATGGACTTGTAATAATGGATATCATTAGAAGCCCAAAAATTAATGATGAAATTGATTCATATAGTATATTGCCCAATATTAACTTTGAATCAATCATTACCAGTGCGAAACTTATTATGAAGAAAATCAAACATGAGTATATATTTCCTAGGTATATTGATAGTTTCCTTTGATTAATATACAAGAGCCATCCAAAAACAAAAACTGGCAAGTACGCAAGAATACTCCATGAGACTATAACCGTCTCATTATACTTAAAGTGAATAATTGTAGATATACCACACAAAACCAAAAATAACCCGAATTTACTACTGCTCCTGGGAAATATAAATATAAGCAATGGAAGCAATACATAAAATTGCATTTCCACAGCCAAAGACCAATAGACGCCAGATACGGAATACATTGTATCTCTATCTAAGTTGTGAGTATAAAATAGATGCATTAAAACATCATATGTTTCCGTTGGTTTTACAGCAATAGCAAAAACATTAATCATTACAAACCAGAACGCAATAGATACATAGTAGGGGCCAGATATTCTAAAAAGTCTTTTTTTAAAGTAGTCCCAGTAGTCACGAAAAGAAAATATTGTTTTGCTTATTTTCTTTGTTGCCATACCCATGCAATATCCAGAGACGACGAAAAATATCCCGACCCCCATCCATCCGTTTAGCAATGGGTTATATAAATTCACACCGAAAAAATATAATTCAGGATTTATGTGCCTGTATACATGATAAAAGGAGACCATGATAACAGCCAGTGCTCTAAAACAGTCTATGACGTTGTTTCTATTGCTCATATTATTATCGCGCTTATGCTTTTAAACAATATTACTCTAATTCAAACAATGATTTCCAGAAAAACCTCAAGTTACCCCACCCAATAAACGCTAACTGAATGGGGTAATTATGTTACTCAGGTACAGCCACTCCCTCCCTTCCCATGAGTGGCAAGTTGTTATAGTAGTCTGCATACCTGCTATCACGGACATCTATTTCCGCAAGATTATCAAACTCATTAGGAGACTGTGGCCCTGCAAAAATGGAGTCAATTGTTGTCTGGTCGCTATCTGTAAAATTAACGTAAATCATTATCAATCCTCAAAACTCGTATTGGCATAGTAACGCGTTTAATGTTGAACCATTACCATCAGAATTTAACGTGTAGAAAATTACGGATGGTGTGGCAATATCAATAGTAAACGGTACAGTGACAGTACTACCGGTAAGAGCGATGCGCTTCATGCCTACCCCTGCTGACGTTGCCGCTAAATTCGATGCTGTTCCAGCGGAGTTCTGGCTTAATACTGCCGCATAACCAGAAATGCGTTTAGCATTGAGTGGAATAATGCTCGATAGGCTTAGCTGTACGTAAGATGATGTTGATGATGTAGTTGAAAGGGCAGTGACTGGAATAAAAGATACAGAACGCCCTCGCTGCTCACCAACAATGAGATGGTTTGATGCTGTTTTCCAAACGCTAACAAGAGCACTTGCCGCGAAACCAGAAGGCATATTACTGCCGTTATAAACCTCTGGCGCTACTGTCGATGTGGCATTCACGGCCAGCAGCGCGCTTTCCTGCGTGGTTGGATTATGAATTGCATACAACGCGACAAATCCATTTGCCGGGGCGATCCCTGTATCCATGCCGCCAGCACCAGTAATACCCAAATTCACTGATTTATTAAATCCAACTAATTTGTACTGAAGCCAGCCCTGCCCCGCCTGAACAATCAATTCCTCTGCTGTGAATGTCGCTATTGCTGATGCAGCCGTAACACTTATTCGGGCATTACGCGATGAGCCAATAACGCCGGTCAGTTGCGCCATCTGTAAATATTGAGAGTGCGGGTTATCGGCTTTTTGGTGGTCATCCAATGCCTTAGCGGCATTATCGGCGACTGTCTTGACCGCTTTCGGTGTGGCGGCTAACACTTCGCTGTCGCTGGTTGTGGCACTGCTTAATTTCACAAAGCCTTTTTCTGTCTTGCTGGCATCCGGGTGATTACGTGATTCCTCATGCTCAGTGAGCAGGTTGTCGGCGTACTGCTTAACCTCAATTACCTTATCATCCACGTACTTGCGCGTAGCCAGCACCACTGACGGGTCGATTTTTAGCGTGACAGCAGCAGTGCTACTGACAATTAAAATCATCCGAATGGTTTGGGTGCGCCCGCTGCCCTCTTGCAGTTGCGGCTTATAAGTTTCGGCACAGTTGGCAATGGCAATCAAATCACCGTTTTTATCCAGTAAACCAATCTCGCGGATCCACCACCCGCCCTCAGTCTCAGGGATAACCTGTTCAGCAATAATCTGACTGGTGTTAATCGGGTCAATGGTCAGCATGTTAAGGGCGGCGCGGCGCTGTTCATTCACCAGTTGGGTTTGTGCCGGGTTGGGGGTTGGCAGGGTTCCGCCGCCATCCCCGACTACCATTTGGGTAATCTCTAAGCGGGTGCCGAGCGCGGTGGCATTCGCCAGCTTGGCCGCGCCAATATTGGTCAGTAAAGCAAAGAATTTCGCTGTCATGGGTTCACTCTCAGGTCATCGATAATATGGATTGCGGCACTGGCGTAACCCTCGCCGGTCACGGTTAGGGTGTCAGGTAAATACGGGTATACGGTTAGCTCATCACCGCTGTAACTACCGGCGGCGATAGTCAGCGGGCCGCTACTGTCGAGATTGATAGACAGGCCGACTAAGTGGCGGCTGCATGGTTTGGCGTCGTCTATCAGTCGCTCCAGCTCTTGATACATCTCTTCGGTAATGCCGGTTTCCAACACGCCAACATCAAGGCGAAAGGTGCCGGGTGTTTCGTTGGTCTTCCACCACTCGATCACTTTGATGAGATAGCCCAGCGGCTCAACTACCCGGCGAATGGCGCCAATGGTGCCTTTGTGTTTGTGGACGTACTGCGAGGACTTCACCACCTCACGCTTGGTGGCTTCCGGCCATTTCTCATCCCAGCGGTCAACCGACCACGCCCACGCCAGATAAGGCAGCAGGGGTAACGGGCAAGTGTCGGCGTTCCAGAGCTGGCGAATCGGAACCGGGGTATTCTCCAGTTCGGCACAGGCGCGCGCGGCGGCCACTTCCAGCACCGACGAACCAACAGGCAATAAACGGTCAGTCATCAGTTCCCCCAACAGTGATGGCGCTGCCGGTGCAATAGGCCGCTTGGGTTTTATCCAGCACCACATCAGCCAGGGGGGCATTAATTACCGCCCGCTGGACGCCCTCAACATGCAGCGCGGCATAGAGTGCCGACAGACGAATATCGCGACCAAGGCGGCGCTGTGCGGTCACAAAGGCGGTCAGTTTCTTCTCGGCCGCAATACGTACCGGTTCAGCCTCCGGTCCCGGATGCAGATAGAGCACCGCGTCAATCTCATAATCTTCAATGCGGGCGGATTGCACCGTCACCCTGTCAGCCACCGGCCGCGTGTTCTCATCATTCAGCGCGGCTTCAACCACGGCCAGCAGTTCGGCTGAGGCTTCGCCGTTGCCCTCGCGAGATAACACCGTGACCGTGACACAAGCGGGTGTCGGACTGATTGCCGAGGCATCGGCCACGCGGCCGTCGGCACTTTTTGCATGATATTCATATGCACCGGTTGGCCCCGCCACGCTCAAGCCCTCAAAGGCTTGCGGGATACGCACCCGGAAATCACTGTCAGACTCTATCACTGCCTCAATCGGTGGAATCGCGGTGGGGTCTGCCGGGGTGATCACCAATCGCTCAACATTGTTATTTGCGCCGAGCTGGTCTAAGTCGCTGCCGACGGCATAGGCCATCATCACCGCGCGCGCCGCATCATTGACGCGCTGGCGTAATATCACTTCGCGGTAAGCATTTTCTTGCAACAGCTTGACCAGCGGCTCGGACTCCAGCGACAAAGTGCGGGCTACGGCGGCGCGCTGTTCTTCTGGATACAGGGAAATCAGCGTGGCTTTGCGCTCGGCCAGCAGGGTTTCATAATCCAGTTCTTCCACCACAAACGGCGGCGGTAACAGGCTAAGGTCAATGGTTGCCATAGGGTCAGCTCACAGGGATGGTTAAAGAGAGAGGGGCCGCGCCATCAGTGCGGGTGCCAGTGATATCAACCACCATTTTTCCGTCAAAGGTGGTTTCAAAGGTGATGCCAGTCAGCTTAACCCTCGGCTCCCAGCGCAGAATGGCACTGTAACTGGCAGCCATAATTTGCAGGCGCAGGGCCGGATTTTGCGGCTGGTCAATCAGCTCCGATAGCAGCGAACCATAAGCGCGGCGCATCACCCGCGAACCAACAGGGGTGATAAGAATGTCGGCGATTGATTGGCTGATATGGTCAGCATCGGTGATGCTTTGCCCGGCGTTGCGGCTCATGCCGAGATATGTGGCTGTAGTCATTTAATCCCCTCCGTATAATCCCCGCCGCGCAACACGCCGCCGTGGTCATGCTTATCGACTACCACGCCATTGGATGAGAACGAACCGCCGGAATGTTCAATGTTGCCGCTCATCTTGCCGCCTTGGGTCACATTCAGTGTGGCGGTGGTCAGGTTGTGGGTGCACTCCACTTCGGGCGTATCCAGTAGAATTTTGACCGAGGCGGTACAGGTGATAGTGGGGGCGGTAACATTGACCGATTCACTGGCAGTGATAACCGCTGTCTTGACGCCATCAGCCCGCAACTCGCCGCTATCAGGTTCATAGTGCAGCGTGGCCCCGTCAGGAAAGGCGAGATACAGGCCATTCGCTGAGGTCGATGGCGGCGGGAAGTCATCAGAGAAAATACCCGGCAGCACAAAGGCGGTGTCCAGTTCACCACCGAGGGACAATATCAATACTTGCTCACCCTCGGACGGTGCCCACCATGATCGCGATTGACCAGCACGCAGCGTCAGCCAGTTTAACCAGCCGGTGGTATTGTCCCCCGTCGCTACACGGCACAGGGCTTGGTCGAGATCGACCTCTGCCACCGTACCAATGCGGATCAGGTTGCGCAGCAGGCGCAGAATTTCAGTGATTTGAGTTTGCATGGGGGAAGCATGCTATCGGAGATGGTAATCTTCAATCTGGTAGGGTTGTAAGAGCTTTAGCACAACAAAACTTGAAATAACTTGCTAATCACTAAATTGATAGTAATTTATTATAGATAAATTTTCAGTATCACATTTTTTTCATGATTATCTTTAATTCTGGGGAAATATAACACTCGTCAGGAGAAGCGCAGGTATTAAAAAGCCATGACAAAGATTATATACAAGGTGTTATTAATACACTGAATTAATCAATAACTTTTCGAGGCTAACGCTCTTATATATGCATTTCATTAAGGGCCATAATTTAAATTATTTGACCCTTGATAAATAATTCTAGAATGGTATGTCATCATCAAAAGGATCAGGAAGGTCAAAAATGGTAATGGCTTGCTTACTCCATTTACTTAGAGGGATGATCTTTAACTTTAGTTCATCATCAAATATATTTCTTTTCACTCTAATGCATTTTTTAAATTTTTGATGGTCAAAGTCATAATGTTCATCGGGTGAAGTTGCCTCATCATATTCAAATCCTCTGGCTGAAAGAAGTTCAGATAGTTCGTTGAAATCAAAAAAACACACCCGATACTTTATATCTGCTACTTTTTTAATATCATTAAAAGCTGGGTGAGTGAACATTAAGACTTCTTTGATTACAGCATCATCATTTTTTTGCTTAGTTAGAAGTGAAACTAAGTTATTAAGCGTCTCAGTTGTATTCTTTAAGTCCGTTATCAGCTCAACTTCGCTAAGACGAGATGTAGACATAAGAAGTCGTTGAAATAATCCAGCCCACTGTTCCTTCAAGAATCTCAATATGTCTTCTGACGTTTCAAATGACTCAACAGGATTACCTACTTGCAATGAGTATATTGACTCAATAAATTCAAATATTTTTACATTATCAACCGATACGGGTTTAAAACCTTTCACATCCCGATTTGGAATGTAGGTGTAGTATTCTGAATGAACTGACTTTTCTATAAATATATATATTTGCTTTCCCTTTTTAATTGCCTCTTTAATTTCATTTTGAGTTACTGAGTTTTCATTGGATTTGGATTGACTCCCATATTTACCTCCAATGATTGCAATTAATATATCGCAATTATTTATTTCTCTATAACAATACTCTTCAAGTGAGTTATCTTTCCCATATGGGACATGTCCTCTCTCAAAAAGGATAGCTTCGTAACCAATTTCTTTTATAAATCTCTCTAAATTGGCTCTTATACTTCTTAAGTCAAAAAAAGTGGAGCTTACGAAAATACGAGGCTTTGCCATGATAACTCTGCAATAATATGGTTTTGTCGAATAATATCCACACTTGTTCAGTGGTGTCAATGTATTAAAAAACATTTCACTAATGATGTGATAAAGCCTCAAGTATTGTTTTTTCAATAAGATAGTGATCAATTTGACTGAAACCCAGCAACGGCCGCTCGTCATATTGCACATTTTTACTGTGCACGTTCGGACGATCACGCAGGCCAAAATGATGCACCCGCGCCATCCGTTCCACGCGCCCGGCAAATTCGACCACCGCCGCATCGGGGCTGCTGCTAGCTTTCATATAGCGCGGGGTACGCAACTTGGCGAACATTTCCCGCTTAATGCGGCCTTTGGGTTTACGCAGTGGTTGAGATTTACGCGCAGCATACGGGGTGCCGTCGGGCGCTTGCTGGCGTTTAATGCGTTGCTGTTGACTGGCGCGCAGGCGCTTGGCAATAGTGACCGCCAGTGCCTTGCGCGCTTTGGGTGTCAGGCTGGCAATCAGCCCGGCCAATGCATCGTCAAAGGGTTTCAACTCATTCATTGGATCACTTCGCCGTTAAAGTAGATGGCTGTTGGCCGTGTTGGCGTACCCGGCCACGCCGGTTCCAGCGCATGGTTAACATGCAGTGCACCGTCTACCTCTTTCACAATTGCCCGCTCAGTCAGTTGCAGGTCGATACGGATATCACTCAGCACATCACTTATCACATCAACCTTATGAATAAAGCCGCTGCGGCGCTTTTCTTCTGTCGCCATGATGTCCGGTTGATGTTCCCGTAGCCATGCCAATATCGGTACAAAGAGATAATCAACATCACTGGAAAAATCCTCAATAAACAGCGTCAGCGTATATTGATTTTCAAAAGAGAGCGACGGGGCCAGTGTCGAGACAATGCGCCCGCCATCAACAAACATTTTTAGCAGCTCCGGGTTAGTCTGGAACAGTGGCAGACTGTCGGTTAAGGCTTGACGTAGCAATTTGGGTTTTAACATGGTGTTGTTCCTGACACTGTTTAACGGCTTCCACTTGCAGCCCGCAGGCCACCAGTGCAGTTTCTAACTGGCGAATATCGGCACTTAAATCACCGTTAACCGCCGGACTGCTGCCCGGCAGCGGGCAACTGGTCACTGTCGGACAGCCAACGTAAATAATCGTTGGGGCTGGCAAACGCGGGTCTTTGGTGCAGCCGGATAACGTCAGCAGGCAAAGCAGTAGTAAACCAATCACGCAAGACTTTATTTTCATTGAGTAACCTTTGAATTTTCTGTTCACGCGATAATGACAAGGTGCTGGCGTGGCTCAATGACTGGCGCAATGCCCGCTCATTGTCTGCCTGTTGCCGGGCCTCATCTTGTAAGCGGGTGATCACGTTGTCCCGGCTCTCAATCCCAGCGGATAAAGTGCCAATCTCAGTCTTGGCGCTGTCTAACTCTTTTTTCAGGTTATGGGCGTGCCACGCTAGTAAACCCATCATCGAAAGGTATAAAACGATTATTGTGCGCATATCAGACCCCGCTCAGGCAGTGTGTTTGTTCAGTGGCGCGCCGACGTTCCAGCCCTTTGGTTTTCACGCCATTGACGTACACCCAGCGCGGCAACTGATTGCAGGCGCTGCGCCAGTCGCCATTGTTGATATGAAAGGCAAGTGTCGAGCGACAGGCTGCGCCGGTGCCGACGTTAAAGGCGAACGACACCACCGCGTCATAGACCGGTTGCGGCATGGCAACCGGCATACACACTGCCATAGCCCGCTCGACCCGCAGCACATCAGCCACGAGATTGACCGCCACCTGCCGCTCACTGATAACGCTGCCCGGCTTCACTCCGGCGGTGTGACCGATGCCATTTGTCCAAATATTGGCGCTGCACTGGTAGGCGTTGAGCTGGCAGCCCTCATAATCAGCAATCAGTTTTAGCCCGGCGGCCGATGTTTTAAGCGTCTGGTAGTTTGGCAAGGTGGCGGCCAGCGTCAGAATGACCCCGACCAGACAGCGCTTAACGATTGAGTTCATCGAACACCTCCCGTCTGATAACCACTTCTTTCAGCAAGAAGTAGCTCTTGCGCCGGTAGTACCAGTTGATAAGACAGGTGGCAGCAGCGGCCACCGCCGCCACATAAAACGCGATATCTTGCGGACTTAGTGCGCCAATAAACGCCAACAGCAGCGCAAATACATAGGCTACCGCAGAGCTGAATTTCTCCATGTTTAATCCCATAATTGAACGGTTTCTCGTTGGGCTGCCGGGGCCATATCGGGCAACTCCACCGGATAACCATGGGGCAGAATCGCCCCCAGTTCCGACAGCCCCGGATTCGCGTCATAGACTTGCTCCAGCACATCTTGGGTGCGGCCATAATGTCGCCAGCACAGTGCGTCGAGCGTGTCGCCTTGCAACGCGTTGACCTGCATCAGATAAGGCCAATAATGCTGTGAGGCTGCCCGGCAATGTTGCGAATGCTAATCCGTGCATCGCGCCACAGCTCATCAACGGTGCTTTCAATAGCCTCCGCGCGTTTATCACCGCGCGCGCTGGCGTCATAGCCGCGATAACGCTCGGCCAGCAGTGCGGCAGTAATGGCGCAGACCGCACTTTGGTACTCGGCCAACAGGATGCTTTCGCCGTCCAGTTGCTCGGCCTGCACCTCGGCCAGTGTTTTAAAACCATCTGCCATCTGGTCACGGCGGTAGTCGAACAGCTCGGCGTTAACCTCGGCGATTGCGCCCTTGATGGTAAAGCGCAGGCGTTCGGGTGTGACGGTTCCCTCAAGGCGCAGCAGTTCGCGCAGTTTTATCGGGTCAACCGCAGGCCAGAAAAAGGTATTTTCAATCACCGGTTCGGCCGTTTTGTCGGGCCGTGGCGCGGGGATAACAACAGTGGTCATGGCAACCTCAATATCAGAATGGGTGGGCGGTGGACGACGGCGTTAACAAGGTGAAACCTGTTGCGGCCATCGTGCCGCCCGGCTCGGGGAGCGTTCGGGTTAACGGCTGGCGGCGTTCTTTAACTTCACGGCCAGTCGCTCAATGTCTTTTTTGACGCCACAACCGGTATGCAGTTGGAGTGCGCGGTGAAGATGGGACAGGGCCAACTCGCCCCGGTCACTGTCACGCAGCACATAACCGGTGATTTTGTGCAGTTTGGCGCGCACTTGGTCGGGCATGTCTTCATCTTCCATCAGCTCAATGGTTTGCAGCAGAGGGTCAATATCAATCGGCTTACCTGTGGCATAGGCACGCGCCGCAGCGTCCGCGACTTCCTCGGCAATCAGGTAAGCGGTCGAGCGGGTAAAACGGTCAGTTGGCACTAGCTGATAACGCAGGGCATAACGGGCGATATCCAGTGCACCGGGGATATCCCCGGCATCCAGCCGCCAAATCATGATGGTCATGACAATGGCGTCCTGCGCGCCTTTCCCCTCACTTAACACGCCAGAGATCCACGGCAGATAATCCGGCAAGAGTTGGCGTTTCAGTTCAGCTTTACGCTCGTTTGAACGCACCTGTTTCAGTTTGCGTTTATCTTCATTGAGTTTGAGCAACATCAACTCGTAGCCGGTAGCGTGGCGCAGCGGGTTATCCCGCTGCTGTGAGGCAGCAATAGCCGACTGTTGGATAAAGTGGCGGCGCGCAGGACTGGTCATGGCTTATTTGCTCCCTTTGGTTGCCGGTGTTTCGGGAGCGTTTTCCATCGCGGTCTGCGCGTCGGTGGTGGCTTCCGGTTGGGCTTCATTAGGGTTAGCCGCAACGTTCACCGCAGCCATGATCGCGGCGGCAAGACCGTCATAGTTCGGGGCATCAGATACCATCAACGCGCTTGCACCCCTTACGGTTTCACCGCCACTTTTTGCCGATAAAATCTCGATGTTTTCCACCAGACAACCGCAGGCATAATCCTCCACCACATAATCCTGTTTAATGGATTCGTAGTTTTCGATGCGGTCACGCTTGGCGTTCTCATCAATATGGCGGCGGTGCGAGTCTTCCAGCCAGTAAATAGACAGGTTATCGAGACGGGTGATCAGGAATGCGTTAGCCGGGAAGAACGGCACACGAATAGCCGGTAAATTGCCGATACGTTTCTGGCTGATAATCAGGTCAGCGGCGAGGGTTTCGCTGTTTTCCTGCTCTTTGTTGACGATGGGGAAGTATTTATCCTGCATCAACTGACGACCCGTGATAACCACCAGTTCAGGGTCTTCCTGATGCCATTCAGCAATCATGTTATTGGTGGCATCCATCACCAGCGCATCCAGATTGACGTAATCACCGCCATGGCCCACACGGATTTTTTCTGACACAACCTCGCCATCTTCACCGATGATGTTACTCATTACACGGGTTGGCGCATTGGTGCGGTATTTTTGTAACCAGCCCGGCGCGATATCCTGCAACAGCGGGTTTAGTGCGCGGTTAGAGGTTTTAGCGCGGTGGGTGCCATTGAAGCCTGCCATGATGCGGTCAAGTGCCTGGCGCTTGATAATGGCGTCGCGCAAACGAGTCTGGAAATCTTGATAACGCGCCCACAGGTCAAGGGTGTTATAGCGAATGTGGAAATCGTAGTTCACCTGCTCACAGAAATACTTCTCACTGTCCAGTGAGGCAAACTCGGCAGTTTCGCGCTCGTCGCCGCCGTCAGTATCGGTGGTGCTGGCAACCGAGCCATTGACACCAAGGCCGACCTTTTCGGCGGTCAACTCAGATACTGGCACAATATTGATACGGCTCAGAAACTCTGAGGACTCTTGCACGCGGGTCATGATGGTTTGCGTAACAGAGGGTTCGACGCTGAATTTTTTATTCAGGTCGCCAGTTTCTACCCCGTTCAGCTCGGCTTGACGGGTCAGATAGGTGTTAAATTTAAAACGGGTTGCTGGGCGCATAATAATCCTGATTCAGTTAAATAAGGTGTTAATGAAATAGCAATTTGGCCGCACAGCCGGCGGCCAATGACCCCAACTAGCAGTCGGTCAATACATCGTTTTGATTGTTGCCGCCGGTGGATTCCGGGCGCTTGGTCTGGCTAAAGTTTTCAGTGATAGAAAGTTTGTTTTCGATGGCCGTAACCCCTTGTTTTCCCTTTTCGATGCTTTGCTTAAGCTCTGTCACTTGGTCAGCAAGTTGCTTCTCAATGGCGGTAAAGCGGGCTTCAATGGTTTCGCTATGCCCCTGCACATGCTCCGCCACCGCGTTTACGGCCTCATGCACATCATTAAAACGCGCATCATCAGTCGCCTGCTTGCGACTGAATATTGACTTCACCACGTTAAACAACGTGATACCCGGCTCGGCCACGTCTTCAAACTCCAGTTGCACTTCAACCGCGGCCGAGAACAAGTTTTCCGGGTTAGATTTGCGGGCGGCCAGTGGGTTGTGTTTGGCTTTGGCGCTGAATTCCAGCATTTCAGTGCCGAGACTGGCGGGGTCATCGGTCACCGCCAGCCCGACCAGATAGGCTTTACCGGTATTGGCAAAATTCGGGCTAATTTCCATGGAGGTATAAATTTTCTGTTGGGCTTTGTTCATCTGCACCAAATCATCGGTTGGGCTGATTTGGGCGAACAACGCACGTTTACCATTCAGAATGGAATCGTCTTCAATGGTTTCCGCTTTAAGTGCTGATACATCGCCATAACGGCGGAAAGGGCTGTCAGGGAAATAACTTTTCAAATGCTCCAGATTGATGCGGCAACCGTAGACGCGCGGGTCAAATGACTCGGCCATCTGGTTGATATCGTCGGCGTCAATCACTCGCCCGTCGCAGGTATCACCCTCAACGCCGATACGAAACCATTTTGATACTTTCTTAGCCATAAGTGGCTGCTCCATTCAGTGTGATTATGATTATTCGGTTCGGGGCTTAGTTTCCTGATGGATGGCGGCAGCAACAACGGAAGCCAGTTGTGACGGGGCTGGCACAACAGCGAGGACGCGCAGAGGGTCGGGCTGGTCGCGTAGCCTAATGGCATGAATACGACACCGAGCACCATCATCAGCGACCCACGGCGACAGGCGGCTTTGCTTTACTGGCAGGGCTTCTCTGTGCGCCAGATTGCGGATACGCTAAGCCTGAAATCGCCGACTGTGCAGAGCTGGAAGAAGCGCGACGGGTGGGACGCCATTGCGCCCATTTCTCGCGTTGAAACCAGCATGGAAGCGCGGTTGATTCAGCTCATCATGAAAGACGCCAAAGAGGGGCGGGATTTTAAAGAGATTGACCTGTTAGGCCGTCAGATTGAACGACTGGCGCGGGTGAACCGCTATAGCCAGACCGGCAGCGAAGCGGATTTAAATCCGAATGTGGCGAACCGCAACAAAGGGGATCGCAAGACCCCGGATAAAAACCTGTTCAGCGAGTCAGCGATTGAAAAACTGGAATCCATTTTTCACGAAAATATCTTTGATTATCAGCGTAACTGGTTTGAGGCCGGACTCGCTCACCGTATCCGCAATATCCTGAAATCGCGCCAGATTGGTGCAACATTCTTCTTTGCCCGCGAAGCACTGTTGGATGCCATCACCACCGGGCGTAATCAGATATTCCTGTCCGCCAGTAAGGCACAGGCGCATGTGTTCAAAAGCTACATTATCGACTTTGCCCGCATGGTTGATGTTGACCTGAAAGGTGACCCGATGGTGTTACCGAATGGGGCGCGCCTGTTCTTCCTCGGCACTAACGTGCGCACCGCGCAGAGCTACACCGGCAATCTCTATCTTGACGAATATTTTTGGATACCCAAGTTTCAGGAGCTGCGCAAAGTCGCCAGCGGCATGTCATTACACAAAAAATGGCGTACCACCTACTTCTCCACGCCGTCGAGTCTGGCGCACAGTGCCTATCCATTCTGGTCAGGTGAGCTGTTCAATAAAGGCCGCCGCAATAAATCCGACCATATCCAACTGGATCTCAGCCACAGCCATTTGGCTCGTGGTGCGCTGTGTGATGATGGTCAGTGGCGACAGATAGTCACGGTGGAAGATGCACTGGCGGGCGGCTGTAACCTGTTTGACCTCAACCAGCTCTCACTGGAATACGGCCCGTCAGAATATCAAAACCTGTTGATGTGCGAGTTTGTGGACGATCAAGCGTCAGTGTTCCCGTTCGCCGAGTTGCAGGCTTGCATGGTGGACAGTCTGGAAGAGTGGGAAGATTACAACCCGTATTCGTTGCGGCCGTTTGGGCATCGCCCGGTGTGGATTGGTTACGACCCGTCCGAGGCCAACGGCGGCGACAGTGCCGGGTGCGCGGTGATCGCACCGCCGATGGTGCCGGGCGGCAAGTTCCGCGTACTAGAGCGCCACCAGTGGAAAGGGATGGATTTTGAGGCGCAAGCCAAGCATATCGAAGAGCTGACGCAGAAATATTGCGTGGAGTATATCGGTATCGATGCCACTACCGTCGGCCAAGGCGTTTTCCAGTTGGTGCGCCAGTTCTTCCCGGCCGCAAGGGAAATCAAATACACCCCTGAAATCAAAACCGCCATGGTGCTGAAAGCCAAGCACACCATTAATAACGGCCGTCTGGAATATGACACCGGCCACACCGATATCACCCAGTCATTTATGGCAATCCGCAAGACCATGACCGCCAGCGGTAAGAGTTCCACTTATGTTGCCAGCCGCAGTGAAGAAGCCAGCCATGCCGATGTGGCGTGGGCGATTATGCACGCCCTGTTAAATGAACCCCTTACCGCGACATATGGCGGTCACAGCCCTAATTTCTTGGAGTTTTACGGATGAGTAAGCGCAAAGGCCGCAAGGCATTAAGTCGCCCAGCAACCAATCACACTGCCAGCCAACAACAGCCGGTGGAGGCGTTTACCTTTGGCGAACCCTCCGCCGTGCTCGATAAGCGGGAAATACTGGATTACATCGAATGTACCGGCAACGGTAAATGGTATGACCCGCCGATTAGCTTTGACGGGCTGGCGCGCAGTTTCCGGGCGGCGGTGCATCACAGCTCACCGCTGTATGTGAAACGCAACATACTGGCAAGCACATTTATCCCGCATGCAATGCTCAGTCAGCAGGCATTTAGCCGCTATGCGCTGGATTATCTGGTGTTCGGCAATGCGTTTTTAGAGGTGCGCCGTAACCAACTGGGCGCACCTCTGCGCCTCGACCCCAGCCCGGCCAAGTACACCCGCCGGGGACTTGAAAAAGATTGCTATTGGTTTGTCCAGAACTGGAAAGATGAACACCTGTTCGCCGCCGGGAGCATTTTCCACCTGATAGAGCCGGATATTAATCAAGAGCTTTACGGCCTGCCGGAATATCTCAGTGGTTTAAATTCTGCCTGGCTCAATGAAGCGGCCACGCTGTTCCGCCGCAAGTATTACCAGAATGGCGCGCACGCGGGATACATCCTGTATATGACTGATGCGGCGCAAAGTAGTAGCGATATTGAGGCCATGCGTAAAGCGATGCGCGACACCAAAGGGTTAGGCAATTTCCGCAACCTGTTTATGTACGCACCTAATGGCAAAAAAGACGGTATCCAGATTTTACCGTTGAGCGAAGTCGCCACCAAAGATGATTTTTTTAATATCAAGAACGCCACCCGCGACGACCTGCTTAGTGTGCACCGGGTGCCGCCGCAGATGATGGGGATTATTCCCAACAATACCGGCGGTTTCGGTGACGTGGCGAAAGCCTCACAAGTCTTTGTCCGTAACGAGTTAACGCCGTTGCAAGAACGATTGAAAGAGGTCAATGACTGGATAGGGCAAGAGGTGATCCGGTTCAAGCCTTATGAACTGATAAGCGAGGAATAACATGGGATGTAAAGCGCCAACACCACCACCATACAAACCCGGTGACACAGTGAAGAGGCCCGCGCCACCGCCGCAGCCACCGCAAAAATACAAAGCGAAACAAGGAATAATTATGGAAGCACAAACTAACCCAAAAATCACAGCACAATTGGCTGTTGATATCCTTAATCAAGCGTTGTCACTTGACCCAGATTGTATTACTGCACTGGTATCGCAACGAGTAGAATGTAACGCGGCATTAGCCCATGGCTCTGAAGTAGCTTGCGGTATGTCTAAAGGCAAATACATGACTGGCGCGCTTGGAATTATTAATTCACTGGTCAAAGACGGCGTTGTTGCTGCACAGTTTACGGATGACAATAAGTTGGCGGCGTTTCAGGTTTACAAATAGTTAACTGATAATTTTGAACACCATAGCCGCCGAACCGAGCGGCTTTTTCATGCCTGAAAAGTAGCGATTCCAACCCCGCACGCCAGACGTCACCAGACGCCCGTCACGCCCTCGTACCCCATGAACATTCATTGAGTCCTAACCCAACCGAACGCAGTACCACGGCCCGCTCAAGATCGATAAATAAGGGTATCAAAACCCTTTGCGCGCAATGCTATCCCCGCCACGCCTGCGCGCTTTGTAGGTCGCTTTTCATGCACTTGCATGATCCATTGAGATCCGCGCCGGAACTGGCGCTAACAGGGGAAATAGGGGAGGGGATCAACATGCGGAATCATGCACTATATGCATGCATGACCCAAATCACGATGGGAGGCCACACATGCATCATTTTATGGGGGATTTATCAGTGCGATTTTTTACCGTCGGCGTTATAGAAAATCTCATCATAATTTTGGTTCGCGACTATCTGGCTGGTCAGGTCTGATATCAACGACATGGCGACAAGAAACTCACTATTACTGCACTGCGCAACTTGTGAAACTTCAGCAATAAATTTAATTCTTGATAGCGTTAGTTCTCTTTTATCAACGGGTTCCATGCAGGCTCCTTATTATACTGTATTTATGTACAGTATTAATTAAAATATTATATAGGTCAATACTGTATGCAGTTATTTAGCCTAATCAGATGATTGTGACGCGCTATATGTTGTAAAAATAATCCTATGTGACGCGTCACAATGGTTTAGTTGCGTTTATTAATAGGCTGTTGATACCTTTGGTCTGCCAACATGCCGCCTCACCGCGTAAACAACATCCATTCGGATCACCCGGCAAGGTATCGCCACATTTGCCGCAACGTTGTTTACCCAGTTCAGCCAGTTGCTCTTTTAGTCGCTGGTTATCTTGCCGAATCAGCAGCGCGATATATTCCGGTAAATCGTAGGCTGGCCGGAACAGACGCCGGGCGGTCATGCCCTCGGTCAGCATCGCGTATTCTTCTGGCTCCAGTCGGGCGCGAATCTCATTGATACCGGCAGATTTATCACGCTGGCGCTGTGCCTGTTTGCGGGTAGTTGCAGCGGTTTTAGTCATGGTTTTTCTCTCAGGTAGATTAATCATCGAATTCCAGCCAGTCGGACAGTGCCGGGTAATGGATCACCGCATCACCAACAGCCATTTTTGCCCCACGGGCTAACGATTCCAGTTCCCAACGTTGGGCGCTGATATCTTTCAACAGTAAATCGTTGCGGATTTGGGGGATGCGCTGGCGTTCTTCGCGGGTTAAACGGGCGGATGGCGCAATAAGTCGGCCCTTGGTGGGGTCATAACTGCGTTGCATCTTGCTTATCGTTGGCTGTTTCTCTTTAACGCGGGCCACAATCGCCCTCACGGCGGCAGTGTCCGACCAATCAATAACGGCGTCCGGTGGGTATTCCATCGCCATCACAGGCGTTTTAGCCTGCCCGTTGGGGTCATTTTGCGCTTGAGTGTTTCCACCTAACCCACAGTTATTGACAGGACTCCGAGGCGCGCCAGAGGCGCTTTTCAAAGTCAAAAGCTCAACGTCAACGGCACCAGCAACGATGCGCCATTGGGTTGTGCGGGTTTCATGAATATTGTCAGCGCCTAAATGCGGCGCATAGATACCGACGACTTTCTGTACTTCTTCATCGTAGGCGTTGAGTTCATCGGCGACACGCTTGGCTAACCGGACGGTCTGGTTGCCGCAATTAGTGCCACCTTGCGCCATGATGTAGGCAGCAAAATCACCCTCGTCAGCCGCATGGCGCACAGCTTCCACGGTTTCGTCGAAAGTCTCGGCCAGACTAATAGAGCGGATACGGCGACACTCGCGATAGACTCCCATGGAGGGAAGCCCAATCGGGCGAAATTGAGGGATGCGCCACGTTGCCGCCCACGCTGTTACCGCCGCAGCGGAGTCAGTCAGCAGCTCACCGGTTTCATGATCACGTTCACCCTCAAGCGCATAGCCGTCGATATTCTTGGCAATGTATTTAGCGATGTAGCCAGCGGCCCCACCTTTGTTCATGTGCTTGCACTCAAAGCGATATTTAGCGGCTCCGCGCTCGTCACTATCTTCTTTCAACGCATAGCGGCGCATGATGTCGATTACCTGCTGGCGCTGGCGGCGTTGGCAAAACAGCATCATGTGCCAGTGCGGTGTACCGTCATGGTGTGGCTCAACCACACGCATTCCGTAGACGCTTAATTCGTTGTCTTTAAAGGCGGTGCGCATTTTGCTCCAAATCTTGCAGAGATAGCGCTGGCCGTCTTTGGGTGAATAGGCTTCATCATTCCACTTATGATTAAGCTGGACTTTCTCGTTGTCGCCTTTCCCCACAACGCGGGTCGGGTGATATTTTGACGGGGTGGTGATGGTCAGGAATATACCGACGTGCTTTTGATCGGCCGCATATTTTTCCGTGAAAGCGATGGTGTTCATTAACTCCATACGGCGAATTTCCGGATTAGAAATACTCGCCATCACCTTATCAATCAGGTCGATGCGCTCACCGGTTTCAATGTTTTCTAACTGGCAGCTTTTGAGATATTCCAGATTAGACTGGCGACGCGCAAACACCTCACGGATAGCCTGCTTACTGGCATAAGAAGACGCTGACTTATCACGGCTGACATTACCGACAGCAATCAATAACGCCTCCCGCCAGCGTGTTCTCTGCGCTTTGAGTTTGCGCTCCCACCATTCGGGATTAACCAGCCGTGACAGACTGGCGATAGCAGACGTGATATCTAACCGGCCTTTCAGATATTTGCGCCAGTGCATTGGGGTGATATTAAAAGCGCGCGCCATTCTGGCAAGATCGCCGAATATCCGTACCTGCGTATCGGCCTGCAATAAAACGGCCCTGTCCCCCTGATTAGCCTTAATGCATTCATCACAATGATGGTTGTACGCCACCATTAGCTCATCACCGATTTTGCGGGCAAAGCGGCGCAGCTCTTTATCATGCATACCCGCTAGGCTGGCATAGGTTGGTGCATCAATGGAAAAGCTCATTGATGCACTGAGGCGCATAACATTTTTGCTATTGACCACCTGAATACGCGGCCAGATACGCTGGTCAAAGACAAACACCAGCCATTTATTAGCGTCGTTTAGCCCTTTATTGGCTAACAGGTATTGATAGCGAGAAATAAACTGGCTACGCAGGAAATGAGGCAGATTATGGATATTGGCTAAAACTGCTTGCCCCTGAATCAGTTGTTCACGGGTAAGCGGTCTTTGAATGCCGGGCAAGGTTTGGCGCGGTTTACTGCCGGGGTAGGCGTAAGCAGGAACAGCAGCGCCGCTGCCCGGATAAGGCAGCGGCGGAGTTGGGGTAATGCGGCCACGGATTGAATCTGTCATTTGGCTGAAAAGGCTTCTTGGCACAGTTTACCGATACGACCAATTTCATTCCCAAGTGATGCAAAACTATTAATCTGCGCTTCACCTATATTGCGCTTTATTAATCCCTCAACTAGTTGGGCAATAGTTGGATAATAAGCAATTGGCTCTAAACGTTCCTGCCCCTCACTTTTACCTTTTTGGCTTACTTTTACTTCATTAAGAATAAATTGCAGACTGTCAGAAGTAACAACGTGTTTTTCACCGATTTTAATATGCATAATAAATCCTTTATTTAGGTAATAAGTTAGGAGAGTGAAAATCTTTAAATCCTTTCTCACATAATTCAGCAAGGCGTTTAGTTTCCTCAACCAACGCCGAAATAGAATTAATGCCTGAACGATAAATACGATGATGAATTAAATCACTTACCAAACTAACTCTTGTCGGATAATGAGCAATTACCACCAATACCCTCTCATTCTCTTTGGTGAATCTAATCTCGTTAAGCACGAGGTTTGGAATACGTCCTAGAGTTTTGGTTGGCTCACACAAAGTAATTGCGTAACGAGCATCAATGATAATTTCGGCAGTCATCAGTGTTGCGCCTGCGCTTGGTTAAGAATTCCCTCGGCTATTTGATTAAGCAGCTCCGCCGCCTCTACACCGTTCAATTCTCGGTTTAGGATTTGATTAGCAATCTCATCCAAACGAAATGAAACCAGCGCGGCCTGATTCTTTCTTTCATCCCTGCGCGCTTCATTGAGCATTAGCTCCATTGATTCAACTGACATCATTGTGACTGAGCGGTCACTGCCCGGCTTGGCCGGGTCTACGCCCATCCATATATTTTGGGTTGTATTCTGCATAGATAATTCCTGTTTTTAGGCAATACGAAACCCGGCGAGTAAAACGCCATGTATTGTGTTTATGGTTAATTAATAATATTCAACGTGCAGTCATCATTACTGACAAATGACGGCAACGAACGAGTAAACTCAATTAAATAATTCAACGCTTCAACTACACTTTCTCTTTCTGCTGGAGTTAATTCTGAAAACTGCATATTCACATGGCGACTTTTTAACCCCGCATGAAAGCAAATTGTTTTACGCAAATGTGCCGGTGACTTATCAAAAGCCTCCTGAGCAATATTCTTTCTATTACGTAAATATTTTTCTTTAATTTCAGCAATACGAGCAATGCCCGTCATTCTCAATTTTTCAGCTTCCGTTAATTGCAGCATATATCCCCCAATCAACACCCGAGCAGACGGCGTAATATTAGCGTCTTCTTTTCAGAGGACAATTCTTGTAAAAGCGCCTTTTGATTACTTCCCGGCTTCCAGCGCTGGCCGTTCTTTAACTCCAGCACGCCATGGCCGAAATGGCGCAGGTTTACCGGGTTTTGCTGTTTCAACAATGGAGCAATAGAAATAATCATAAAAACACCTCAACTCAAACCAGCGACAGCACTTAAGCCGCTAATAACATCAACGGTTGAAGCAAGCGCAGGGGTTGATTGAATGCGCGCTTGCACTGTCAGGCCAATCAGAGACAGATGACGAATCGCAGTATTGACGCTGTCCAGCAGAGCAGATTTGCTGAATGCTGTTTTGTGATTACCTTGTACCGCAGCGGCTGCAATAGAACCCACGGCGGCAGTAGCATGTAGCGCATAAGTCGGGATATTGCCGGGGCAGGCTTCATTGACTGGCACAGATGGCATGCAATTGATTTGTGACAGCAGACCGTCTAATAACGTTGGGTCTTCGGTCTGGTCGGTAATGCGTAACAGCTCGTCAACGGTCAAACGGTGCGGCTGATCGGGGTTCAATTTATTACGTAGAACCTGCGCCGCTATCCCTGCGTTTGCTGCCAGCTCGACTAAGTTGTGCTTTAACGCAAACTGGCGGCAGGCGTTATCAAAGTGCGGATGTTTGGACACTGAAAAATCAAACATGGCTTACTTCCTCACATATGCCGACAATTAGTTGGCAAATTTGAACATCGAACATTACTGGTTTGCCGCTTCTTTAGTGAGAGCGATCATATTTACGAGAACCTTTTCCATTTTGCGAACTTTCTGGCGGATAGGTAGACGACCATCTTTCACCATGCCACGGCAGGTTTCATAAGGGATCCCGCTCAATTTTGAGAACTCGGGCAGGGATAAATAAGGAGAGGTTACTGTGATTGCAAGGTTTTGCATCATGGTGCATCCTGTAATGTGTGGTTAATGCGGGTTAATTTGTGTCTACGTACAATAATGAGGAATTTAATCCTCAAATGCGTACGAGTCAATATTATTTCGGCGGGAATATTGAATGATTTTTAGTGGCGGACAGGCTGTTGTTGATAGGTTATTGAAAGCCTACGGTTTTTCAACGCAACGTGAGCTTGTAGGAAAAATAGGTGTTGGTCATGGAACAGTAAGCACGTGGATTAAACGTGGGTATTTTCCCGGCAAAGAAATTGTTCAGTGCGCTCTTGAAACGGGCGCATCTTTACAATGGTTAGCAACTGGGGAGGGTGAACCGTGGGAAGCCGACAAAGCTACTAATGAAAAAGAACATGCTAAATTAATTCAGCATAGAAAGTTGGTTGATGGATTGTTAACCGATGCCAGCCCCGTATTACTTGATCCTGAATTACTTCCAGTACTGATAGATGAACCTGAGTTAATTTCTTCACCTAATGCCAAGAGTTCATTTCTGGTTGAGCATCAATTCAAGAAAATCACTGATGGCCTGTGGCTTATTGAAAAAGCGGGAGTGGCATCTATCAGTGAGCTTACCCGTTTACCCGGTGATGTATGGCGAATCAATGATGTCAATTGGCCGGTTAGTGAAGTCAGCATATTGGCGAAAGTTGTTGGGGAAATTGCAGCTTATTGATCACCATTATGAGATTTATCTAAAACAATAATGGGGTGCGAACATGAAAAGGAGTTTTTTACCATCGTGAATGAAAAGCGTTTGAGCGGAGGAATTGCGGCTGTAGAAAGAATGATGCGAGCCTATAATTTAAAGGTGCAAAGAGAATTAGCTACTTATTTAGGGGCCGGAACGGGAACAATCAGCACTTGGATCAAACGTGATTATTTTCCGGGCAAAGAGATTGTGCTCTGTGCTTTAGAAACAGGTGTTTCATTGCATTGGCTTGCAACCGGTGAGGGGGAACCTCGGGAGCCGGTTAAATCTGGATCACAGGAAACCGCAAAATCTATTACTCGTAAAAACCTTGACGATGGCTTGCTGATAGATGCATCCCCTGTATTGCTTGATTCAGAATTGTTGTCTGCACAGACCATTGAACCTGAGCTAATTTCGCTTTCTAATCAGAAACGCTATTTCTTGGTCGAACGCCAATTTAAAAATGTTGCTGACGGCCTTTGGTTGATTGAAAAAGCAGGAGTGACCTCGATTAGCAATATTGTTCGTTTACCGGGTGATGTATGGCGAATCAATGATGTCAATTGGCCAGTTAATGATGTCCGCATATTAGCGAAAGTGGTCGGGGAAATTTGTCTGTAATGATGACTCTATCAGTAAATCAAAGAAAACCTGTACACGTTAGTTTTTAATCAGATGTTTGTCGTGTTGCATATCAAACATTGACTACTGTTTTTATATACAGTAAATAGGCCCAAGGGATTATTCTTGAGGACTTATTTATGGCAGTACGGAAGTTACCCAACGGGAAGTGGGTCTGTGATTTTTACTCAGATGGCCGTGACAGTAAGCGGGTTAGGAAAACCTTTGTTACTCGCGGTGAGGCGTTGCGCTTTGAACGTGAGCAGTTAGCGCAACGTGGTGATCTGGATATTGACTACACACAGGCAGAGACTGCCGCGCAGAGGTTAAAAACATTGGTCGGTCAGTGGTATGAACTCCACGGGCGCTCTTTGAGTGACGGTAAAGCAAGATTAGATAAACTCAATATCCTGTGTGATAACTTGGGCGATCCTGCTGTTGCTGATTTTGACCGGGAAGTGTTCGCCAAATACCGCAAGCAGCGTTTAGCCGGTGAGTTTAGTCGTAAGCCAAAACACGGAATCGTTAAACCGCCAAAAGAGGCAACGGTCAACCGCGAACATGCTTATCTGCGAGCTGTTTTTAATGAGTTGAAAAGGCTAGGGCATTGGAATCATGCGAATCCGCTGGATGGCGTCAGGTTATTTCGTGAAAGTGAAAACGAATTAACTTTCCTTTATGAGGACGATATTAAGCGTCTGCTGCATGAGTGTGACAGTTCCAGCAACAAAGATCTCGGTATCATCGTTCGTCTCTGTCTGGCTACCGGTGCGCGCTGGAGTGAAGCGGAGCAACTAAGACAAGCTCAGGTGATGCCAAATAAAATTACCTATATCAACACCAAGAGTAAAAAGAACCGTACAGTCCCTATTTCTGCGGAACTGCATAAACTGATTCCAAAGATGAAAGGGCGCTTATTCGTCAATGCCTATGATGCATTCGGTCAAGCTATCGACCGGGCTAAACTGGTGCTACCTACCGGCCAGTTAACTCACGTTCTACGCCATACTTTCGCCAGTCATTTTATGATGAACGGCGGCAATATATTAGTACTGCAACAAATCCTCGGGCACTCCACTATCCAAATGACCATGCGCTACAGCCACTTTGCACCGGATCATTTAGAAGCGGCAGTGAGTTTGAATCCATATGATCGGCTTTAGATGGGTTATATAAATGATAAGAAATGTATTGGTTTCAAATGTAGCAAGTTATGGGTCTATACCTGAAAATTTAGGACCTTTAGGGGTGATTAATTATATTTATGGAGCCAATGGGTGTGGAAAAACGACAATATCCAATATTTTAAGAACCCCTGAAGCCTATAATGAATGCTTGATTGAATGGACTTCAGAAAGGAAGAAGGTACTAGTATATAATAGAGATTTCGTTAGGGATAACTTTGCTCAAAGTGAGAGTATAAAAGGTGTATTCACTTTAGGTACCGAAAACGTTGATATTAGAGAATCAATAAAAATAGAAAATAAAAAAATAAAAAATAATTCTGAAAAATTAAATAATGATAATGAGACATTAGAGAAATCAAAAAACAAGCTTGATAGTGCAGAGGCTATTCTGAAAGATGCACTTTGGAATATTAGGAGAAAGTATGATGAAAAAATAAAAGATGCTCTGCAAGGATTTAGAGGTAGCAAAGATCTTTATTTTAATAAAATAATGAATCAAATTGATAATGCAGAGGAATTATTAGAGATTGAGGAGCTTGAAAATAAATGCACTACCTTTTTTAGATCAAAACCAGAAAAAATAGAGATACTAGAATGTTTAGTAAATAGTTCAGATGAAATTGAAGGTAAAGAAATATTTAAACAGTCTATAGTAGGGAAAAATAATGTAGATATATCTAATCTAATTAATTACCTTAATAACAGCGATTGGGTTTTAAAGGGTAAGGAGTACCTTAAAACATCTAATGATAATTGTCCATTTTGTCAACAAAAAGTTAGTGAGAAATTCAAAAATGATATAGAGGATTTTTTTGACAAAACATTTGATGATAAAATTAATGAATTAAGTGGAGTAAAGGAAAGTTACTTGCTATATAGAAGTCATGTTGTTTCTACTCTTGAGAAATATTTAGGGCATAAAGAAAATTACTATATCAGCATGGAAAAATTATCCGCTTTAGGAAATGAGTTTAAAGAGATATTTAACTACAATATAAATTTGATAGACAATAAGATCTCGGAACCCACCATTATTATTAAGTTGAAGTCAACACACTCTACCGTTGAAAAAATTAATAGCACAATAAAAAATTGTAATGATGCAGCTGAAAATTATAATCTCACAATAGATAACATCCAGCCATTGAGAGATATTATTACAAAGCAATGTTGGAGATATCTCTACGAGAAATCAAAAGACTTAATTGATGTTAATATCAAGCAAACACAAATAGACCGTTCAATTATTATAAAGTTAGATGCGAAAATAAATAATATTAAAAAATTTATAGATGAATCAAAAATAAAAATTAGCAATCTAGAAGGAAGCATAAAAAGTATTGTTCCTACCAAAGAATTTATCAATGATATGTTGTCCAACTTTGGCTTTACTAATTTTAAATTAACTGAATCTGAAGAATCTGGATTCTATAAAATAATAAGAGATGACGGTCATCATGTTGCAAACACATTAAGTGAGGGCGAAAAGACATTTATAACATTTTTGTATTTTTTAGGGATGGTTCAAGGTGCTGTCGGTGAAGGGTTTATCACTGAGGATAAGGTGGTTGTGATAGATGATCCAATATCTAGTTTAGATAGTAATGTTCTTTTTATTGTAAGTACTCTTATTAGAAATATTATTAATAAGGTTAGGGGTAATGAAAGTGATGTAAAGCAGATTTTATTATTAACTCATAACATATATTTCCACAAGGAAGTGACTTACAACGGAGGTAAGGAGTTAAAAGATAATGAAACTTTTTGGATTGTCAGGAAGGATAAAAATAAGAATAGTATAGTTAAAAACTACAAAGACAATCCAATTAAAACATCATATCAGTTGTTATGGAATGAAGTAAAACAAGAGAATATAAGTGTTTCATCACTCCAAAATGTGATGAGACGAATTCTTGAAAATTATTTCAAAATGTTTGGTAATATTGATATTAATAATCTCGCAGATAAATTTGAAGGTGATGATAAATTTCTTTGTCGCTCATTAATTTCATGGGTTCATGATGGATCTCATTCGCTACAAGATGATTTATTTATTGATTCAGGTGAAATAGCTAGAGAGAGTTACTCTGTAATATTTAAGAATATATTCTATAACAATGGTCATCAGGCTCATTACGATATGATGATGAGGATAAACGGTCACATACATGATGCGTAATATCAATGTTCGTGACTACCATACCCACAACAACCCAAACTAACCCGCTATCGTGTTTGGTAACTCACTGATTTTACGTAAGTGATTGATTTGCAGATTGTCCTAAGAGTTTTTAAAATCCCTCGGCTTATGGCTGTGCGGGTTCAAGTCCCGCCCCGGGCACCATGGAAACAAATCTAAGTAAAACAAAGTAGTATGAGTATGTCGTTATCCGCCGAGAGGCGGTTTTTTTGTGCCTGAAAACGTTTTTCATAATATCCTTTCAGAATATTTTTTTCTGATCTCCTACGACAGGCACTATCGCAATTTTTCTATCATACTTGGCTGTCTGGGCTGTCTGGGCTGTCTGGGCTGTATTCTTGTGCTCTGAAATTGCCTGTTTATCGTATAGGGCGCAGCTAAGGTCGGAGATCCTCTAAGCTTTCAAATCATGAAAGGTAAAATCGAACGATGATTCAGAGTGTTGTTGTTACTTTCGTTATTGCCAACGTTATATACCTATTCGGGTACCGTGAATTCCGATTTCCCCATACCACCACAATGGATTTATTAGGCAATAGTGCAAAAAATTACGTCAGTGAAGCAACTGCATGATATATAGATATTAATTACGATGTTTGCAGTATTCAACTATTGGACTAATTCTTTTCTACTGCTCGCTCGGTATTATCAATATTCCATTCTGAATTAGGAATAATTATGGAGCTAGGTTCAAGGAACTTTTGGGGAACATAATGGCTATAACCATTTTTTTTGCAAAATTTTTTAAAATCGTAGAATGAATCACTGCGTGCTTTAAGGTAAATTTCACCTCGATAGCCTTCAACCTTCTGCTCAGAAAGCGCTAGTTTCTGGGCGATAGCTTTATTACTAGCATTTTGTAGCAAATAAAAAACCACATCAAATTCTTCATCAGTAAAAAAATCATCTGGTTTTTCAAATAATAATGTAAGAGGTAACTCTTGGTTAATATATTGTTCACCTGCGAGAAAATCCATTTTTTTGCCATGAAAAATAATACCTAAACACTCTTTTTTACTGTTTAAAAGTGGAAATTTATCGAAAAGATAAGGCTGTAATTTTTGTTCGCGGCCAAAATAATGTATCTCAATTGAAGATATTCGTTTTTTAGTTATCGCCGCTAGTTGCTCTTGTTCTCTGAATTGGGATGAAAATTTCGTAAAAGAAGGATGGGGTAGATCACCATCTGACAAACCTTTAATACTAAATTTGGGTGATAGATTTAATAGTTCGAGAAATGGGATATTAGCGTGCAAATAGCGCGAATCAAGATCTTTGAATCCCCATGCCTCATCACTGCTATCCCATAACAACCTTAATTGCGGCGGGATTTCATCTGGAAGACGAAGGTGTTGGTTATTTTTGCACATATAATTCTCATATTAAATTATTTATATGATTATATTAAAATATGAAGTTAATTAGCCTTTGTTGATAAAGTATAACTTTATTTTTAATCTTTTTTATGTTACTTATCTTATGATCTTCTAGCAAGTCTTTTATCTAAAAAATATATTATTCAATATCCATAAATATATTATATACACATTAATAAAATATAAGGAGAAGAATGAATGAATGGACTCCATCTCCTCGGTGACGATTATTCTGTGAGTCGTTTGCCTTTATCCGCCAAATCAAGTTTTATATCAGTTAATTTGGTCAGAGTGGGTGCAATAACAACATTAGCTCAATTTATGTTAGGTGCGACATTAGGGCATTCGATGACGTTTAACCAAGCAATGTTGGCTACCTTTTTAGGAAGTTTACTGCTCCAATTTGTTAGCCTCGGACTTGGTATCGCAGGCGCTCGTGAGGGGCTATCAATTAGTCTATTGGCTCGTTGGTGTGGTTTTGGTCGTTTCGGCTCGGTTATTATTGGCAGCGGAATAGCGATTAGCCTCCTTGGTTGGTTTGGTATATTAAATGCGGTTTTCGCAGATAGTTTGAATCACATGTTGGGGGATTTGATTAGTTTTAGTTGGGCTGCTGCTATCACTGGGATAGTATTTACAATACTGGTTGCATTTGGATTCAGAGCGCTTAGCTGGACAGCAAAACTAGCCGTGCCACTCTTTTTTCTGGCAATTTTCTGGATTTCGTTAAATCTGCTAGCAGGGCATAATATTGCTGATCTGGCCGTCGTCACTCCTACTGGGCCACCTACTACTATTGCTGCTGGTGCCACAATGGTGGCAGGGGGATACATTGTCGGTGCATTAATGACACCTGACATTAGCCGCTTTTGTAAAAATAGCAGGCATGTATTCTGGATGACGATGATCTGCATCTTGGTAGGAGAATTTATTGTCAATGGTATCGCCATATTGATTGCGCATGCTCTCAACACTGACGATGTGGTGACAATTATGATCCAAACATCTGGGTGGATTGGGTTGCTTACAGTTATTCTTGCTACCATCAAGATCAATGATGTTTGTTTGTATTCTTCATCGCTAGCCCTTACAAACGTGGTACAAGGAATAACGGGTAACAGGTGGAGTCGAACTTGGCTGACTGTTTTGCTCGGTATTGTGGGAACCATCTTATCAATGGTAGGAATTTTAGATAGGTTTACTGATTTTCTCACTCTGCTCGGTGTTGTATTTCCACCAATCTCTGGTGTCATGCTGGTTGACTATTATGTGTTGTGTACCAGCCGCAAATTGCTTGATACCTCTCGCCTGATGCAGACATTGCCTGAATCAACGGAATTAATTGGTTGGAAGGCTATCGTATCTTGTGTTATGGGAACTATCGGCGGTGTGAATATTGATTTTGGTATTCCATCATTTAATTCATTAATTATTGCCAGCACTATTTATTGGATAATTTGTATTATAAAGAAAAAATCATGATTTTAAAATAATACTGTTGTGACATCTACTTTACTACTTTATTAATTATTCATGTACCCATAGAGTATGTATAACTTATAGAGGCACTAATAATGATAGATAAAATCAATCACAAAAAAATAATTGGTTCTAAGGATGAATGTAATGGGTCCTACGGCTCGCTCTTATCATTTATGGAAAATAATGAAGAGCCATGGGGGGTGAAAGATTGTGAATCGCGATTTATGTATGTAAATAAAGCCACCCTTAAATTTAGTCAATTACTCATTAGTTTTAGTATTGAAGGCCGTTTAGATAATGAATGTCCGGCTCAGTGGGCAGAGTTTACGCCGGAGTTACAAAAGCAAGATCGGGAAGTTGAAATGGATAAGAAACGTGTGGCTATGATTCAGACTTGCTTGTGGGGGCAGGAACATACGCTTTGCGAAAAATATCCTCTGCTTGATAACGAAAAAGAATGTATCGGTACAATATTTCATGTAACAAAATTTAATTTTATTTCTCTATATGACTTATTTAATAAGAAAATACCACCAGTTCTGGTAATGTCCCCCCCTACAAATGATTTCACTAAAAAAGAACTAGAGGTGATATTTTACTTATTGCAATCCCTTAATTCTAAAGAAATAGGAGAAAGACTAAATCTTTCTAAACGTACTATAGAAAATAAATTGCAATTGATATACGCAAAAGTGAATGTAAATTCGCTAAGCAGCTTTAAAGAATACTGTAAAGTCGAAGGTTTTGATCGGTATATTCCAAAATGGCTTATTAATAGGGGCTGCGTATTTATTTAGACCATATGAAAATTTCCTTCAAGGGAGGTGGGAAATGAGTATATAAGGTAATAACCGTTTTGGGTTCGGTCATGAAATTTTTAAAAATGTGTCATAGGGAATAGGAAGCATTTTCATCGAGCGAGGATAGTCATGGGGGGCAGTGTGAACAATCAATTGTATATCTTTCAAAAAAACAAGATGTATACCAGCTGGTTCTCTCAACTCCATTGTATACACTCTTGATTATTCCCTTGGCAGAACTTATGGGTTCTTGTATCCCACGATCTAGTCAGAGTGATAACATCCTATCTGCATTTAGTTTTTCTTTTAAATAAATAGAAACATTCATTAACTAGCATTCCATTGATTGTTAATAATCGTGTACTATACGTTATAATTATGGATTTTGAATACTACAAAGGAGCAGTATGATGCGATTGGCTAAATTTGGGACTTTTCTTGTTTTATTTGTTATTTTGACCTTTCTTATTCCAGAAGTGTTGGTCTTGGTATTGTCAAGTGATCAGTTTGGCGATGCGATCAGCTATTTTAACTTTCTTAATACGAATATTCTGATAGCGCTCTATT
>NZ_JBLWEX010000289.1:0-37222 GCF_048323875.1 Yersinia sp. LJYL362 | reverse complement strand
TAAATACTTCTCGCAGTTATCGCGCTGTGCTGGATGCGATTATTGCTGAGCAGCACCCCTTTGATCTTATTGTTGCAACAGGTGATTTGGCTCAGGATCATTCCGTTGCCGCTTATCAAAATTTTGCCAAGGGTATCTCCCGTTTGCCAGCGCCCTGTGTCTGGCTTCCTGGTAATCATGATTTCCAACCGGCTATGGTGGACGCCTTAGCCAGTGCGGGTATCGCCCCTTCAAAGCATGTTCTGGTGGGGGATAACTGGCAAATTCTATTATTGGACAGTCAGGTATTTGGTGTTCCTTATGGTGAATTGAGTGAGTATCAGTTGGAGTGGATGGAGCGCTGCCTGATGGCACATCCAGAACGCTATACACTGATATTATTGCACCATCATCCCATGCCTTCAGGCTGCACCTGGCTTGATCAGCACAGCTTGCGTAATGCGCATATGCTAGCGGCAGTATTGACCCGCTATCCGCGTGTGACCACCTTATTGTGTGGCCATATCCATCAGGATTTGGATCTCGATTGGTATGGTAAGCGCTTGTTGGCTAGCCCTTCTACTTGCGTGCAGTTCAAACCGCACTGTACTAATTTTACACTTGATACCGTGGCACCGGGATGGCGCTACCTCGACTTACTGCCTGATGGAAGACTTGAAACTGAAGTTCGTCGATTAGCCAGTGATGAGTTCTGCCCGGACATGGACTCGGATGGTTATTGATGAGTACTCTTCTATATATTCACGGCTTTAATGGCTCGCCCGGCTCGGTCAAAGCAACGACATTCAAAAGTTGGTTGCAGCAACACCACCCTCATATTGAGATGCTGATACCGCAATTACCGCCTTATCCGGCGGAGGCAGCAGAAATGCTGGAAAGCATCGTAATGGATAAAGCTGGGCAATCCATGGGTATTGTAGGCTCTTCTCTTGGTGGCTATTTTGCGACCTGGCTTTCCCAGCGCTTCAGTATTCCCGCAGTAGTGGTTAACCCGGCAGTCCGGCCATTTGAGCTGCTCGGTGATTACCTGGGCGAAAATCAGAACCCCTACACCGGGCAAAAATATGTGTTAGAGTCTCGGCATATTTACGAGCTGAAAGCCATGCAGATTGAAAAGTTGGAATCACCGGATTTACTCTGGTTATTGCAGCAAACCGGGGATGAAGTCCTCGATTACCGTCAAGCGGTTGCCTATTACACCTCTTGTCGGCAAACAGTAGAATCAGGTGGGAATCATGCCTTTGTCGGTTTTGATCATTATTTCTCCCCGATTGTGACTTTTTTAGGGCTAGCGACCGCTTGATATCTGGCGGTTTAAGCATCACCCAATACAGCGGGTAGAGTACCGCAGGCCGTTATGGCCTGTCGGGCATATCACCGCTAGCCTTCCAACCATTAGCCGAATATTAATCAAACCATGACTGAATCCAGCTATAACGCTGATGCCATTGAAGTACTCAGCGGTTTAGAACCAGTGCGTCGTCGTCCGGGAATGTATACGGACACCACGCGACCAAACCACCTTGGTCAAGAGGTGATTGATAACAGCGTCGATGAGGCGCTGGCAGGCCATGCCCGCCGCATTGATGTCATCCTGCACGCCGATCAATCACTGGAAGTGATTGATGATGGCCGTGGGATGCCGGTTGATATCCATCCTGAAGAAGGTGTTCCTGCGGTTGAACTGATTTTGTGTCGTCTACATGCAGGCGGAAAATTCTCGAATAAAAACTATCAGTTCTCTGGTGGTTTGCATGGTGTAGGTATTTCAGTTGTGAATGCCTTATCCAAGCGTGTAGAAGTGACGGTACGTCGCGATAGCCAAATCTACAGCATTGCCTTTGAAAATGGCGACAAAGTGCAGGAACTACAGGTTATCGGTACATGCGGCAAGCGCAATACCGGTACCAGCGTACATTTCTGGCCAGATGTTTCTTTCTTCGATAGCCCGCGTTTCTCTGTATCTCGCTTATCTCATTTGCTTAAAGCGAAAGCGGTACTGTGTCCTGGCGTAGAAATCGTCTTTAAAGATCAGGTTAATAATACCGAGCAGCGCTGGTGTTATGCTGATGGTTTAACCGATTATCTAATGGAAGCGGTTAACGGCTTGATTACCTTGCCAGAAGTGCCGTTTGTCGGCTCTTTTGCCGGGGATACCGAAGCGATTGATTGGGCGCTGTTATGGTTACCGGAAGGCGGCGAGTTGCTGACTGAAAGTTACGTCAACTTGATCCCAACCATGCAGGGCGGTACTCACGTTAATGGCTTACGTCAGGGTTTGCTTGATGCGATGCGCGAATTTTGTGAATACCGCAATATTCTGCCACGTGGCGTCAAACTATCGGCAGATGATATCTGGGAACGCTGCGCCTATGTGTTGTCAGTTAAAATGCAAGATCCACAGTTTGCCGGCCAGACGAAAGAGCGACTTTCCTCACGTCAGTGCGCGGCCTTTGTGTCCGGCGTAGTAAAAGATGCATTCAGCTTATGGCTGAATCAGAACGTACAAGCGGCTGAACAGTTAGCTGAGTTGGCTATTTCCAGTGCCCAGCGCCGCATGCGTGCGGCCAAGAAAGTGGTGCGTAAGAAACTGACCAGCGGCCCGGCACTGCCCGGCAAACTGGCCGACTGTACTTCGCAAGATTTAAGCATGACCGAACTGTTTCTGGTGGAAGGGGATTCCGCGGGTGGTTCTGCCAAGCAAGCACGTGACCGCGAATATCAGGCGATCATGCCGCTGAAAGGGAAGATCCTGAATACCTGGGAAGTGTCTTCCGATGAAGTTCTGGCCTCGCAGGAAGTCCATGATATCTCAGTTGCGATCGGTATTGATCCCGACAGCGAAGATTTGAGCCAACTGCGCTATGGCAAAATTTGTATCCTCGCGGATGCGGATTCCGATGGTTTGCATATCGCCACCTTGCTGTGCGCACTGTTTGTACGCCATTTCCGTGCCCTGGTTCGCAATGGGCATGTGTATGTGGCCATGCCGCCGTTATACCGCATCGATTTGGGCAAAGAAGTATTTTATGCGCTGGATGAGGAAGAGAAAGCCGGTGTGTTGGAGCAATTAAAACGCAAACGCGGCAAGCCGAATGTGCAGCGCTTTAAAGGGTTGGGTGAAATGAACCCGTTGCAGTTACGCGAAACAACGCTTGATCCCAATACTCGTCGCTTGGTGCAATTGACCATTGGTGATGACGATATTGATAAAACAATGGCGATGATGGATATGCTATTGGCGAAGAAACGCTCAGAAGATCGCCGCAATTGGCTACAAGAGAAAGGGGATACCGCCGAGATTGAGGTCTGATCGATGAAGGTCACCTTAGAAGAGTTGCAGGCGTTTACCTCGGTCGTCGACTGCGGCTCTATTACGGCGGCTGCGGAACAGCGCAGCCAAACTACATCGGGCATCAGCCGGGCATTAAGTCGGCTGGAACAGAAGCTGGCGACCACCTTGCTGCGCCGCACCACTCGGCGCTTGGAATTGACGGAAGAGGGGGAGTTGTTTCTCACTCATGCACGGCAAATCCTCGGTGCGGTTGATGATGCTGAAGAGCAGATTGCGCTACGGCGGCTAAAACCTGCCGGGCGGTTGCGGGTGAATGCGGCAGCTCCTTTTATGCAGCATGTGATTGTGCCGATGATCAGCGGTTTTCGCGCGTTATATCCACAAATCATTCTTGAACTGAATACCGATGACCTGAATATCGATTTACTAGAACAACGCACTGATATTGCGATTCGTATTGGTGCGTTGCGCGATTCGACCATCCATGCACGTCTGCTGGGAGCGAGTCGGGTGCGTATCCTCGCCAGCCCTGATTATCTGCAACGCCACGGCACCCCTCACACCATTGATGACCTGGCAAATCACAGTCTGCTCGGCTTCACTCAGCCTGAATTCCTTAATCAGTGGTCGCTACCTCATTTGCCCGGTGGGCGCACATCAATCACCCCTAATTTGGCCGCTTCCAGTGGTGAAACACTGCGCTTGTTGGCTTTACAGGGCGAAGGGATCGTCGAACTCTCTGATTTTATGACCCGAGAAGATCAGCTGACGGGGCGTTTAGTTGAGGTCATGGCAGATCAAATTCTGGAAACCTGGCAGCCGATTAACGCGGTTTATTATCGCAATACACAGCTTGCAGCGCGGATTACCTGTTTTCTGGATTATGTGAGTGAGCAGATCAAGTTGCAGGGCAGTCATTGGTTAAAAGATCCCCTTCGTTCTTAAAGCGCAGGGGTGTTGGCCACTCTCACTTACCCGAATCACTTACTTGAGTATGCTCATCGGGATGCGTTTGCTTGCCGCCTACCTGCAACTTCAATTACTTTGGGGATCGGTTGATTAAGCGTTATCAAGGATGTGAATATTCACATCCAGTACATCGTCTTTAATCACTTCACGATGTTGATGCATGTGTTCCATCTGTAAATGTAATTCCAGATGGTGAACACTTTGCCACTTCTCCAGCATGAAAATTGAGTCCGGCGAATTCTTTTGCCAGTCACGCTGGGTGGGTACGTCAATCATCGGCACGTAGCCGCCACAACCTTCCTCT
Source organism: Yersinia sp. LJYL362 (assembly GCF_048323875.1). Taxonomy (NCBI): domain Bacteria; kingdom Pseudomonadati; phylum Pseudomonadota; class Gammaproteobacteria; order Enterobacterales; family Yersiniaceae; genus Yersinia; species Yersinia sp. LJYL362. The sequence goes on along the minus strand of NZ_JBLWEX010000289.1, from coordinate 32,654 downwards.
GCCAGCACGGCAGGTATCAGTTTTTCAATGGCGTTCAACACCGCCTGGCGACGGCCCGGTTTGACCTTTATTTCTGCAAAAACGGTAATCATAGCGACTCCAACTTAGGTGTGATGCTGTGATATCAAATAGCCTGACGCTTAAAGTTTTCGGCCAAATGCTGACGATAACGGCTAATGTCACCTTCAATATCGGGTTGTTTAATCACATCGTTACACATAAATGTTGGTAATGGCTTCATGCCAAGGAACTGGTTTGCTTTATGGAAATGCAAGTAAACACCATCAACACCGACCCCTTCGAAGAACTGATTCGGATCAGTAAACGCTTCAAGTGGTGCATTCCATGTCACTGAAAGCATATAGGTTTTACCCTGAATTAAGCCACCAGAACCATAGCCCTTAGTGGCATCGGAGCGAGTACGTCCATCACTTTGGTACAGTTTGCCATGACCATAGGTAAAGACTTCATCAATGTATTTTTTCAATATCCAAGGCTCGCCCATCCACCAACCCGGCATTTGATAAATGACTGTATCGGCCCACAGATAGTTTTCAATTTCACTTTCAATATCATAGCCTTGGTCAACTGTGGTGATTTTAACCTGATGGCCATTTTCCTGGAGAAACTCGGCAGCGACATTAGTGAGAGTCAGATTGAGCGCCCCTTTGGAGTGCGCAAATTCTTTCATTGCGTTAATAATTAGTACGTTACTCATTGATATACCTTTTTAAAGCTATAACTCATTTAAATAATAGGGGCTTGAAACTGCCTAACCCGGAATACTGAGTATGCTAATGGTTTCTTTACCAGAGAAAAATAGACAACAATGCATAACACTGTTGCTTAATAAGCAATAAAGCACCTGGATTGCAGCGTTTTAGCTGCAAAATTGCGCATCAGCCGTCACGACATTGATTCTGTGGGTTGTGACAGTAACCCCGCAGATGAGGTACTATCGCGGGCAGAAATTGACAATGAACTTGCGGTGCCGATCTGCTGACTGACAGTGATCGCCTCCAGAGTCTGAGGATAATTGAGTAATGAGTGATTTGACTCATGACGGTGCAGAACGCTTACCGCTGCACACCTTTACTGAAAACGCCTATCTGAACTATTCCATGTACGTCATCATGGATCGGGCGTTGCCGTTTATCGGCGATGGTTTGAAGCCGGTGCAACGGCGCATTATCTACGCAATGTCCGAACTGGGGCTGAACAATAGCGCTAAATTCAAAAAATCAGCCCGTACCGTGGGTGACGTGCTGGGTAAATATCACCCACATGGTGATAGCGCGTGTTATGAAGCAATGGTGCTGATGGCACAGCCATTCTCTTACCGTTATCCATTGGTTGATGGGCAAGGGAACTGGGGGGCACCGGATGACCCTAAATCCTTTGCGGCAATGCGTTACACCGAATCTCGCTTATCCAAATATGCAGAAGTGTTGTTGGGTGAGTTGGGGCAGGGAACTGTCGATTGGGTGCCGAACTTCGACGGCACTATGCAGGAGCCGAAAATGCTGCCTGCGCGCCTGCCTAATATTTTGCTTAATGGTACCACCGGTATTGCTGTGGGTATGGCAACAGATATTCCCCCCCATAATGTGCGCGAAATTGCACAGGCGGTGCTGGCGCTGATTGATAAGCCAACGTCTTCACTGGAAGAGTTGCTGGAGTTTGTGCAAGGGCCTGATTTTCCGACTGAAGCGGAAATTATCACACCACGTAATGAGATTCGTAAGATTTACCAGAGTGGTCGTGGCTCGGTGCGGATGCGCGCCTTGTGGAAAAAAGAAGACGGCAGTGCGGTCATCACTGCACTACCGCACCAGGTTTCTGGCGCTAAGGTGTTGGAACAGATTGCCAGCCAGATGCGCGCCAAGAAATTGCCAATGGTTGAAGATTTACGTGATGAATCTGACCATGAAAACCCTACTCGTCTGGTAATAGTTCCACGAACCAATCGCGTCGATCTGGATCAAGTGATGAACCATCTGTTCGCCACCACGGATCTGGAAAGAAGTTATCGTATCAACATGAATATGATCGGTCTGGATCATCGCCCAACGGTGAAAGGGCTGGTGGAGATCCTGACCGAGTGGTTGGTATTCCGTCGCCAAACCGTACGTAACCGGTTGAATTATCGCCTGGAAAAAGTACTGAAGCGGCTGCATATTTTAGAAGGCTTATTGATTGCCTTCCTGAATATTGACGAAGTTATTCATATCATCCGTACTGAAGATGAGCCAAAACCGCTGCTGATGCAGCGTTTCGCGATTTCTGAAACTCAGGCTGAAGCGATCCTCGAACTGAAACTCCGCCATTTAGCTAAATTGGAAGAGATGAAGATCCGCGGTGAGCAAGATGAACTCGCCAAAGAACGTGACCAGTTACAAGCTTTGTTGGCGTCAGAACGTAAACTTAATACCCTGATTAAGAAAGAAATTCAGGCTGATGCAGCCGCCTATGGCGATGATCGCCGTTCGCCGCTGACGGAACGTGAAGAAGCCAAAGCCATGAGTGAGCATGACATTGTGCCGTCTGAGCCGGTGACCATCGTGCTGTCAGAAATGGGGTGGGTGCGCAGTGCCAAAGGTCATGATATTGACCCGAGTGGGTTAAGTTATAAAGCTGGGGACAGTTTCCGTGCAGCGGCTCGCGGTAAGAGCAACCAGCCGGTGGTGTTTATGGACTCCACCGGTCGCAGCTACGCATTAGATCCGCTGACCCTGCCATCTGCGCGTGGGCAAGGGGAGCCGTTGACTGGCAAGTTGACTCTGCCGCCGGGAGCCAATATTGAACACGTGCTCATGGCCGCAGATGACCAGAAATTATTGATGGCTTCAGATGCCGGTTATGGCTTTGTCTGTACTTTCAATGATTTGGTCGCTAAAAACCGTGCAGGCAAGACCATGATTACCTTGCCGGAAAATGCCAAAGCGCTGCCACCATTAGAGATTTATGGGCCGGATGACATGTTGTTATCCATAACTGCGGCTGGCCGTATGTTGATGTTCCCGGTGGCGGATTTACCTGAATTATCAAAAGGTAAAGGTAATAAAATCGTCTCTATCCCGGCGGCAGATGCGGCGGCGGGTAAAGATCGCTTGGTATGGCTATTTGTCTTACCTCCGCAAACGTCAATTACACTTCACTTCGGTAAACGTAAGCTAACCTTACGGCCGGAAGATTTGCAGAAATTCCGTGCCGAACGTGGCCGCAAAGGTTCACCACTGCCTCGTGGGCTACAGCGTATTGACCGTGTTGATGTTGATGCGCCTGAGCGGGCGACACCAACAGATAATGAAGAGTCATGAGGTAGCCAGTTAATGTAACAGGGAGCGCGCATCATTCGCGCGCTTTCGCGTAACATCATTAGGTAAGGAATCTGCGCGGTGTTTTATCAGGAAGCCGCTATACTAGCGCCGATTACAAATCTAAGAGCCGGTGTTTAATAGAAGTGAGTGTTTCATAAAAATAAGTGTTTAAGAGGTTGTTATGCTATTAATTTTGCGCACGGTACTGGCAGTTTTATATTGTGTTCTGGTGTGTGTATTTGGTTCGATTTATTGCCTATTTCGCCCACGAAATCCGCGTAACCTCGCCACGTTCGCCCATCTATTTGGCCGGATGTCAGTGTTATTTGGGATTACCGTTGAACAGCGGATTCCGGCGGAAGCAGCGAACTACGGTACCTGCATTTACATCGCTAATCATCAAAATAACTACGATATGGTCACGATGTCTAATGTGGTTCAATCCGGTACTGTCACCGTGGGCAAAAAGAGCTTGTTGTGGATACCTTTATTTGGCCCATTGTATTGGCTGACTGGCAACCTGCTAATTGACCGCGATAATCGCGCCAAAGCGCATGGCACTATTGCTCAAGTCGTTGAGCAAGTGAAAAAAAAGAACGTTTCTATCTGGATGTTCCCTGAAGGGACGCGTAGCCGTGGCCGCGGTTTGCTGCCGTTTAAGACCGGAGCCTTCCATGCCGCTATCGCCGCTGGGGTGCCCATTGTGCCAATTTGCGTATCCAGCACCAATAATATCAACTTAAACCGTTGGTCAAATGGCAAAGTTATTGTAGAAATAATGCCACCCGTTGATACCACTGGTTATGGTAAAGAACGTGTGCGCGAGTTGTCAGAGCATTGCCGCAATTTAATGCTGGCTAAAATTGAGCAACTTGATGCAGAAATAGCCCAACAGGCAGCAACTGAAAAATAATCTATTCGTTATTTGCCGTAGGTTGATTCTGCATTGATTATTTTGCCTGAATCCATTTTTATTTAAACGACTCTGGTCGTGAGCGTTTTGCCGTCCTTCAGCGTTATTCGCAGTCAGGCAAAATTTTGCAGTAGGTTTGATTGTGGTTTTCACGGAGAAGATATGTCACTCAGTCGTCGCCAGTTCATTCAGGCTACGGGCTTAGCGCTTGGCGCGGGTTCGTTGCCATTGAGGGCACAGGCTAATAGTACCCAGCAACCCTCGTTACCTGTTCCACCTTTACTGGAATCCCGTCGTGGCCAACCGCTATTTTTGACTTTACAGCGGGCGCATTGGGCATTTAGTGGCAGGCAGAAAGCTGCGGTATGGGGTATCAACGGGATGTATCTGGGGCCGACCGTTCGGGTGTACAGCGGTGATGATGTTAAGCTCATTTACAGCAACCGTCTGACTGAGCCGGTATCCATGACGATCAGTGGGTTACAGGTGCCGGGCACGTTAATGGGGGGGGCGGCGCGCATGATTTCCCCTGGCGTCGACTGGTCACCGGTTTTGCCGGTACGCCAACCCGCTGCAACTTGTTGGTATCATGCCAATACGCCTAACCGCATGGCACCCCATGTTTATAATGGGCTGGCGGGGATGTGGCTGGTGGAAGATGAAGTCAGCAAAGCGCTGCCATTGCCAAGCCATTACGGCGTTGATGATTTTCCGATTATTATTCAGGACAAGCGGCTTGATAACTTTGGTGTGCCGGAATACGACCCGCCAGCCAAAGGCGGCTTTATCGGCGATACATTGCTGGTTAACGGGGTGCAAAGCCCGTTTGTTGAAGTTTCCCGTGGTTGGGTGCGCTTACGTTTACTCAATGCGTCCAATGCCCGCCGCTATACCTTGCAGTTGAGTGACGGCCGCCCACTGCATGTGGTAGCCAGTGATCAAGGTTTCCTGCCTGCGCCAGTTGCGGTACAACAGCTCTCACTGGCTCCCGGTGAGCGGCGTGAAGTGGTTATCGATATGTCGCAGGGTAGTGAAGTGTCCATCACGGCGGGGGAGTCTGCCGGGATTATGGACAGGCTGCGTGGGCTATTTGAGCCATCGAGTATTTTAATTTCCACTTTGGTACTGACATTAAAACCGACCGGCTTGCTGCCGTTGGTCACTGATAACCTGCCAATGCGTTTGCTCTCTGATCAGATTCTGGATGGCAGTGTAGTGCGTACCCGAGAGTTCCGCCTGGGGGATGATCTGCCGGGAATCAATGGCGTTATCTGGGATATGAGCCGGGTCGATGCTCAAGCACAGCAAGGGACTTGGGAGCGCTGGACCATACACGCAGATATGCCGCAAGCATTCCATATACAGGGTGTCTCGTTCCTGGTGAAAAATGTGAATGGTGCACCGGCGATGGCCGAGGATCGTGGCTGGAAAGATACCGTCTGGGTTGATGGGAGTGTGGAGTTACTGGTGTACTTCAATCAGGTTTCTTCCGAGCATTTTCCATTCCTATTCTACAGCCAGAGCCTTGAGATGGCCGATCGTGGCTCCGCAGGTCAGTTGGTGACACAAGCGGCACCGACGCTCGGTTAAGAAGAATGGGATCATTGTTTCGATGAATAATCGTCCGGTGATCCTGTTTTAACTGATAGCGTTAATCACGTTATCAAAAGATATATCCTTCCTCTTTTCATGGATAAATGCGTATAATCGCCGCCCGGTGATGATTTCTTAACCCGAACCACCTCAACTTTCCCCAATTCAAAGAGTGTTGCCATGAGTACCAGCCTGATCCAGCCAGAGCGTGACCTGTTTTCCTATCAGCCATATTGGGCTGAATGCTATGGCACTGCGCCATTTTTACCGATGTCTCGCGCAGAAATGGACATATTAGGCTGGGATAGCTGCGACATTATTGTTATCACCGGCGATGCTTACGTTGACCACCCCAGTTTTGGTATGGCTATCATTGGCCGCATGCTGGAAGCTCAGGGTTTCCGTGTGGGAATCATTGCTCAGCCTGATTGGACCAATAAAAACGATTTCATGCGATTGGGGGAGCCGAATCTGTTCTTCGGGGTCACGGCGGGCAATATGGATTCGATGATCAACCGCTATACCGCTGATCGCAAGTTACGCCATGACGATGCTTATACGCCGGATAATCAAAGTGGTAAGCGGCCAGACCGCGCCACATTGGTGTATAGCCAGCGCTGTAAAGAAGCCTATAGCCATGTGCCGGTTTTGCTTGGTGGTATTGAAGCCAGCTTGCGCCGCATCGCTCATTATGATTATTGGTCGGATACTGTGCGCCGCTCGGTTATTGTCGATGCCAAAGCCGATATGCTGGTGTACGGCAATGGTGAACGGCCCCTGGTTGAAGTCGCACACCGCTTGGCGGCAGGTGAGAAAATTGCTGATATTCAGGATGTCCGTAACACCGTTGTGATGCGCAAAACGGCATTGCCGGGCTGGAGTGGTGTGGATTCTACCCGGCTGGATAAACCGGGCCGTATCGAAGCGATTCCTAACCCTTATGGCGATGATTTACCCTGTGCAACAGACAGCATTCCCGAGCCAGAAGCCAAGCCTATTACTGTGCGGGCTGCCAAACCTAAGCCCTGGGAAAAGACCTATGTCTTGCTGCCCTCTTATGAAAAAGTGAAAGCAGACAAAGTGCTGTATGCCCACACCTCGCGGATTTTACATCATGAAACCAACCCCGGTTGTGCCCGGGCTTTGATGCAAAAACATGGCGACCGCTATATCTGGATTAATCCGCCGGCAATCCCGCTTAGCACCGAAGAAATGGATAGCGTTTTTGCCCTGCCTTATCAACGTGTGCCGCATCCCTCTTATGGGAAATCGCCGATCCCGGCTTACGATATGATTCGTTTCTCGATTAATATCATGCGTGGCTGCTATGGCGGTTGCTCGTTCTGTTCAATTACCGAACATGAAGGGCGCATTATCCAGAGCCGCTCTGAAGATTCCATTATTCGTGAAATAGAAGAAATTCGCGATAAAGTTCCTGGTTTTACCGGCATTATCTCTGATTTGGGTGGCCCGACAGCCAACATGTATATGCTGCGTTGCCAGTCGCCGCGAGCCGAGCAAACATGCCGCCGCGCATCCTGCGTTTATCCTGAAATATGCCAGCACATGGACACTAACCATGAGCCGACCATTTCTCTGTATCGGCGAGCGCGCGATTTGAAAGGGATTAAAAAAATCCTGATTGCCTCCGGTGTCCGTTATGACTTGGCAGTAGAAGATCCTCGTTATATCAAAGAATTAGCCAGCCACCATGTGGGCGGTTACTTGAAAATAGCCCCAGAGCACACTGAAGAAGGGCCTCTTTCAAAAATGATGAAACCGGGAATGGGCAGCTATCAGCGCTTTAAAGAGCTGTTTGATACCTATTCTAAGCAGGCGGGTAAAGAGCAATATTTGATTCCGTATTTCATCTCGGCTCATCCGGGAACCGAAGATAAAGATATGGTCAATTTGGCGCTTTGGTTGAAGAAAAACCGCTTCCGTTTGGATCAAGTGCAGAACTTCTATCCATCACCGTTGGCTAACTCCACCACCATGTATTACACCGGCAAGAATCCGCTGAGTAAAGTGGACTACAAGAGTGAGGATGTAGTGGTGCCGAAAGGCGATCGTCAGCGTCGGTTGCATAAGGCATTGCTGCGTTATCATGATCCTGTCAATTGGCCGATGATCCGCACAGCATTAGAAGATATGGGGTTACAACATTTGATTGGTAGCCGCCGTGAATGTTTGGTTCCTGCACCTACGCTGGAAGAACAACGTGAGGCACGTCGGGCGTATCGTCAGCATACGCCAGCGCTGACCAAGCACACCTCGATCACGCGTCAGCGTCAGCCGGGTAACCGAAAAAATGTGGCTCCAGCAGGTAAGATTCCTGCGAGTAAAGCGCCTTCGGGCAAAGCGGCGCAGACAACGACGGGCAGTTCAGCGCCGAAGACGACAGGCAACAAAACCGGCGCAAACAGAGCGCCGGTGAATAAACCTGCTGGTGGTGCAGGTAGAGGGAAAGCCAGGCATCACTAAGCATGTAAACTAGCGGTCAGATCCGAAGACATCCGGGTCTGGCCCCAGCCGTTTGCCGCTATCCAACTTCGAAATTGCCGTCAGTTCATCTTTGTGCAATTTAAAATCAAACACTTCAAAGTTTTCTCTGATACGCGCAGGAGTCACCGATTTCGGAATCACAATCAACCCACTGTCCAGATGCCAACGGATCACTATCTGTGCTGGCGTTTTGCTGTATTTCTGCGCTAATTGACGGATAACTGTCTGATCAAAAACACCATCGCCGCCTTGGGCCAACGGGCTCCAGGATTCTGTCGCAATATGATGCGTGGCATTCCAGGCATGAATTTGCCGTTGCTGTAGTAAGGGGTGAAGCTCAATCTGATTGACGGCAGGCGCAACGCCAGTTTCATCAATTAAGCGCTGTAGATGGGGGATATTAAAGTTACAAACACCGATACTGCGGATCAACCCTTGCTCTTTCAATGCGATCAGCTCGCGCCAGGCACTGACATAGCGATCTTGTGTTGGATCTGGCCAGTGGATCAGATAGAGATCCACATAATCGAGCTGAAGTTTTTTCAGGCTCTCTTCCAGAGCTTGTTGCGGATTATCCTGGTCGCTATTCCACAGCTTAGTGGTGATAAATAGCTTATCACGGGCGACATGTGCTGATCGCAGCGCCTGACCAACACCCTCTTCATTTTTATAAATAGCCGCAGTATCGATTGATCGATAGCCGACCTCCAGCGCCTTGCTGACAGCAAGTTGTGTTTCTTCAATACTTGCTTGCCAAACGCCAAGGCCGAGTTGTGGCATCAGATTTCCATCGTGCAATTTGATAATGGGTTGCGTCGCCATATTTATCTCCTTAGCATACGTACCCTTCGTATTCACAGTTGCAGGGAGGCCTACCACTGTGATGTCTTGGGGTAGTGATTGGGCTGTATCAGCCTGTTGCCGATTACCTAAGTTTAGTCGTGATGACTCGACTTATTAGTTTGCCTGGAAATAGCTCAAAGGCGGACTGTAAAGAACCATATTATTAACCTCTTAACATTCCGCCAAGCTATGACTGTTAGACCGCAGCTTCGTAGATACGTTTGCTATCGGCTAAAGTGATATCACCGTGCTCACCAAGCGCAGTCATACCATGCTCTTCTAGCTTTTTAATGAGCTCAGGAATGGTACTGCCATCCAGTTTGTAAGCGGACAAACGAGTGGCGACACCCATGCTTTCAAAGAAATCACGGGTCGCTTGAATGGCAGCATTAATACGTTGTTCTTCACTACCGCCATGTAGCCCCCAAACACGTTCTGCGTATTGCAGTAGTTTGGCGCGTTTTTGTTGTTTCTTCGCCACCAACAAAGCCGGTAATACCACCGCTAAAGTTTGTGCATGATCCAGCCCGTGACGTGCGGTCAGTTCATGGCCCAGCATGTGTGTCGCCCAGTCCTGCGGGACACCCGCGCCAATCAGGCCATTTAATGCCATGGTCGCGCTCCACATAATGTTGGCACGTACATTGTAATTTTTAGGGTCGCTTAAAGCTTTAGGGCCGTCTTCAATCAGTGTTAGCAGCAAGCCTTCAGCAAAGCGATCTTGTACCTTGGCATCGACCGGATAAGTCAGATATTGCTCGATAGTGTGAACAAAAGCATCGACCACGCCATTGGCGACCTGACGCGGTGGCAACGTATAAGTTACCTCTGGGTCCAGCACGGCAAATAGCGGCTGGACATGAGCGGAGAAGAAATGCTGTTTATCACCGGTGCTACGGCGGCTGATAACTGCGCCGTTGTTAGCTTCGGAGCCTGTGGCGGGTAAGGTCAATACTGAACCCATCGGCAGAGCTTCTTTGATATCGCTGCCAGTAGTTTCCAGAATATGCCACGGGTCTTGTAGATAATTGACGGCTGCGGCGATAAATTTAGTGCCATCCAATACAGAGCCACCGCCAACTGCCAGCAGGAAAGTAATTTTCTCTTTCCGGCAAACCTCAACCGCTTTCATCAGGGTTTCATAGGTAGGATTCGGCTCAATGCCACCAAACTCGAGGAAATCAAAGCCTTTCAGCGCTTGGTGAACCTGGTCAAGTACACCATTTTGTTTAATGCTGCCGCCGCCATAGGTAATCAAAATACGTGCATCAGCAGGAATTTCTTTAGTCAGTTGCGCGATTTGGCCAGTACCGAACAGCACTTTAGTTGGGGTATGAAGGGTGAAATTTTGCATGATTTGTCTTCCAGCGTTGGGTAATAAACAAGTTGGGTAATGAACAATAAGAACTAAAAGATTAGCTTATGGCGCAAGAGTTATTCGCCGCCGTATCAGTGATAGCCATTGTCGGTAACTTGATGCCATACCTCAATGCACATTCCTGCCTTGCTCTTGCCTATTTCTACAAAAGACTGTAGAAAACACGCAAAATATTGCACAATTTATGTCAGATCGTTTCAGATAGCAGAAACAGGCGAGGTCGCAATGGTTGAGGTTACTGATATCCAGGCACAGATGGCCGGGATGATTGCAGGTTTGGCTCAAGGCAATGGTTTAACCCCCAGCGCGGTGCCAAAAGTAAAAATTCTGTACTCCACCGTGCATCAACCGCGCACGCCAGTGATGTATACCCCGAGTGTGGTTATTATTTTTCAGGGTCATAAAGTGGGCTATCTGGGTAGCAAGGTGTTTCAGTACGATCCGAAGAATTACCTGATTCTGACAGTACCGTTGCCGTTTGAATGTGAAACCTTCGCCAGCCCGGAAGTGCCGTTGGCCGGTATTTCCATTCATATAGACAGCCAGATGTTACAAGACTTGATTATAGATATCGGTGATGACGAGTTAGACAAGCCTTTCGGCAATACCTCTGGCGTGAATTCATCGGCACTGACTGAAGAGATGCTATGCGCCACCGAGCGGCTACTGGATGTGATGTCTAATCCCCGTGATGCCAGAGTGCTTGGCCCACAAATCGTGCGAGAAATTATCTACTACGTGTTATGTGGTCAGTGTGGCGGGGCATTGCAGGCATTAGTTAATCGCCATGGTCATTTCAATCAAATCACCAAGACATTGCGGCGGATCGAAAATCAGTTCGCAGATAACTTGAATGTCGAACAATTAGCCGCAGATGTGAATATGAGCGTCTCGGCGTTTCATCATAATTTCAAAGCAGTGACTAATACCTCTCCATTGCAGTACTTGAAATCTTACCGTTTGCACCGCGCGCGAATGATGATATTGCACGATGGACTGAAGGCTAGCACCGCTGCAAATAAGGTGGGATATGAGAGCGCTTCACAGTTTAGTCGTGAGTTTAAACGCTATTTTGGCCTCACGCCGAGTGAGGAAGTGGCCAAGCTGCGTACTAACTGAGGTGATACCTACACAAAACGGCGCACTGAGCGCCGTTTAACTGCTCGAGCGGAAAAGATTACTCAGTCACACTTTTACGTTTACACCAGACCAACACCAGCGTGCCAACCAACCCCACCAGTAACAAGACAATCGGCAAAATCATCAATGCTGTCATGACTTGATTTTCATAGTGCTTAACCAGCGGAATATGGCTAAGTGCAAAGCCTAGCCCCACGACACTCCCCACCCATAGCAGCCCACTGAGCCAGTTAAAGAACTGAAAACGTGTGCTGTTTAAGCCGGAAATGCCTGCCAGAGTCGGCAATAAAGTCCGCACAAAAGCCAGGAATCGGCCAATAATCAGCGCTGCCAAACCGTGGCGCACAAACAGATTATGGGCGCGTTGACGATAATGAACCGGCAGCTGCAACAGCCACCGTTTTACCACTTTGGTATCTCCCAACCACAACCCTTGCAAGTAACTCAGCCAACAACCCAGGCTGGCCGCGGCGGTCAGAATTATCATGGTGGGTAAGAACCCCATGACACCTTTGGCAATTAATGCACCCGCCAATAGCAACAAGCTATCACCGGGGAGGAAAGAAGCCGGTAGCAAACCATTTTCTAAAAAGAGGGTGGTAAAGAGTATGCCGTAAATAACCCAAATCACATTCGGGTCGGCAAGTTTACTAAAATCCTGCTGCCATAAGGCATGAAGGATTTCGCGTAATACATCCATTTCTGTTCCTGTTTGCCTATCGTGTGAGGATATTGTTGTGAGGTTTTACCTAGTGTATCCGTAATGGCGCTGGTCCACATTGATCTTATCCTCAATAACCAAATTTTTGAGGGTATATATACGTGCTGTTGATACTATTTGTGTAAGAGAGGATTAATGCGCAGGTATTGTCACCGCGCATTAATCCCTATCACTCAGAAATTTTACTGCGTAGCTTTGATGCGCTCAAACCCAGCGGTTAAATCGTCCTGCAAATCTTGTACATTTTCCAGTCCAATGTGCAGGCGGAACAGTGTGCCTTTGATTCCCTCTCCCTCATATTTGCGGATTGCCCGGATATCCTTGGGCTGATAACCCAGAATCAAGGACTCAAATCCACCCCATGAGAAAGCCATACTGAAATGGGTAAAGTGGTCGAGATAGGCCTCTAGCTGTTGCTGAGTTAGCTCTTCTTTTAATTCAAAAGAAAACAGGCCATTGCAGCCGGTAAAATCTCGTTGGTAGAATTCATGCCCTTTACAGCCGGGCAGTGCGGGGTGATAAACCGCAGCAACTTCCGGTCGCTGTGCTAGCCAGTTGGCGATTTCAATACTGTTTTTTTCGTGCTGCTTTAAGCGCACACCTAAGGTACGTAACCCTCGGCTGGCAAGATAAGCGGTATCGGCATCCACCATTTGCCCCATCAGGTATGAGTCTTCCCGCAGTTGCTCCCAACAACGCTCATTGGCAACCGCAATCCCCAGCATGGCATCAGAATGACCAATAATATATTTAGTGCCTGATTGGATGGAGATATCAATATCAAAATCCAAGGCTTTAAACAGCACCCCAGCCGCCCATGTGTTGTCCATCATGATAATCATTTCAGGAGCAACCGCACGGATAGCTTTCACTATGGCGGGGATATCTTGCACTTCCATGGTGATGGAACCGGGTGATTCAAGGAAAACCACTTTGGTTTCCGGTGTGATTAATGAGGCTATCTCCGAGCCCATCATAGGATCAAAATAAGTGGTGGTGATATTCATGCGCGATAAGATTTTATCGCAAAAACTTTGCGCCGGTTCATAGGCCGAGCCGGTCATCAAGACGTGATCGCCTGTGGAAACAAAGGACAAAATGGCATTGCTGATAGCCGCGGCACCACAAGGATAAAGCACACAACCTGCGCCACCTTCGAGTTCAGTCATCGCTTCTTGCAAGGAGAAGTGGGTTAGCGTGCCTCTGCGGCCATAGAATAACTCACCATTACCGCGATTAATCGTGGCATGCTTTTTCGCTTTCACCGAGTCGAATACCAGAGAAGATGCGCGCTGAATAACGGTATTGACCGAGCCTTGGGTAAATCTCTTACTCCTGCCCGCGCTAACTAAGGTTGTTTCCAGTTTTTCTGTCGTAGGTTTATTTGCAGACATGTCGCGTTGCCACCTTCTTATCAGCGTGCCCATTATTCTATGGTCAGCATTCATTATAGGAATGTATTTATCCCTTACGTTAGCATGATGATTGTGGTGTGAGAGCAGCTTTTACCATGAAAAAAAATCAATAGGGCGACTCGCTGTTTTCTGGAGGTTTGCGATGGAAAAATGTTGTGTAAGTGGCGAAATAGGAAATTTATTAAGGTGTTGTTGTGAGGTGATTCCTGAATAAATATGAGCGTACCTTATGCAGTTAATCCTTTTTCATTTTTACATAGCGTGTCATTCAGTCTTTACAGTTAGGATCACCTCTCCGTTTATCATGCTGCGTAGTCCCTGATATCAGGGCAATTCTTATTTTTTCTCAAAAAATAGGCGTAAATACTAATGATAATTACTATCAATCCCCCATTTGTTTGATATGATCGGCAGCTGATTTCGTCCTTAAATTGATCTGTATATTGGGTGGAGGCACAGCGTGAAAACAGCTGGCAAAAAGATTAAAGATAAATCATTCGTGCAAGGCCGAATGATGAAAGGCGCGATGGCATTATTGCTGGTGGCAGGTTTAACCGGTCATGCATTCGCCGCGCCAGGCAACAGCGGTGCAGTTGCTGCATCTGCATCTGTTACAACACCAACAACGGCAACTTCAACACCGCTACCTGCGCCGGAAATCACCCCAGTCGCGGCAACTCCTGCTAATGCAGACACTGTTGCTCCTGCCACATCCGCGCCAGCGGTTCAGCCACTAACGGCTCCAGCACCACAAGGGCTGGCAATGGACCTCTCTGTTTGGGGCATGTATCAACATGCCGACGTGGTGGTTAAAGGCGTAATGATTGGTCTGGTACTGGCATCCATCGTGACCTGGACCATTTTGTTCTCCAAAGGTACCGAGTTATTCCGTGCACGTCGCCGCTTACAGCAAGAGCATGAGGTTATCGGCGCGGTCACTGACCTTGATACTGCATCCGAGCGGGCAGCGGCTTTTTCTTCTGAGAGTATCAGCGGTCTGTTACTGCGTGAGGCGCAAAATGAGCGTCTACTATCGGCAGAATCGAATGATAACAACGGTATTAAAGAACGTACTGCTTTCCGTCTGGAGCGCCGAGTGGCTGCCATCAGCCGCCAAATGGGCAAAGGCAACGGTTTCCTGGCAACCATCGGTGCTATTTCTCCGTTTGTCGGCTTGTTTGGTACGGTTTGGGGCATCATGAACAGCTTTATCGGTATTGCCCACTCACAAACAACCAATCTGGCGGTTGTTGCTCCAGGTATCGCAGAAGCGTTGTTGGCGACAGCTCTTGGCTTGGTGGCCGCAATTCCTGCGGTGGTTATCTATAATATCTTCGCTCGCTTGATTGGGTCTTATCGTGCTCAGGTAGGGGATGTCGCCGCACAGGTATTATTGCTACTGAGCCGTGATCTTGATTTGAGCAGCAGCGCTGAAGCAAAGTCTCCTAAGCAACCTCATCAATTGCGTGCGGGGTGATTTATGGCCATGCGGATGAACGATAACCTTGATGAAAGCGGTGAACTGCACGAAATTAACGTGACACCTTTCATTGATGTCATGCTGGTATTGCTGATTATCTTTATGGTGGCAGCGCCATTGGCCACAGTTGATATCAAAGTGGATTTACCAGCATCTTCAGCGGTACCACAGCCGCGGCCAGAGAAACCGGTCTTTCTGACAGTAAAAGCCGATAATCAGCTTTATGTCGGCGATCAGCAGGTTGACCGTGAGACGCTGGCGGCAGCGCTGGATAAAGTGACCCAATCTAATAAAGAAACCACTATCTTCTTCCAGGCAGATAAAGTGGTGGATTATGAAACTCTGATGAGTGTGATGGATGCACTGCGTAAATCAGGTTATCTCAAGGTTGGGTTAGTTGGCATGGAAGCGGGTGGCGCGAAATAATCAATAATAGGCGCGGTAGTTATTACCGCGCCTGATATTGGTGATTGGAGATTATTGTTTGGGAGTATTACGTCCGACCTCACTTGTTTCTGACACGTTAACGGCTTGTTGTAGTTCAAGCTCCAGTTCATGAGCATTATGAGCTTCGTAGTAATTATCTTCACCAACGCATTGTTTCCAGTTAATATATTCAGGTGCATTTACATTCTTTTCCGGTGAATATGCAATGGCAATAAATACCATTTGAATACCATTCTTTATAATCATCTCACACATTCCTTCATCTATAAGTGTTTTGCTGATAAAAAATCCTTTATTTGGTAACTTTGTCGAGTTATAGGTATCCATACCATCTGAAAGAATGATCATTAGTTTTTTATGGCCATTATCAGCTGTCTCCTTAAATATGTTATTAGCCGAGAGTATCCCTGAGCTTATTAGCGTCCCCCCTAATGGAACCATTTCTATTATCTTTTCTATACTATAATCAAATTGTTCTCTCTCTAGTGAGTATGAGTTTGTACCACTTAGGCAAATCTCTTTGTGTTTGATATCATGCATAGGGATATCAATGGTTCGTACATTTTCAGTAATTGACATAATTGTCTTTTTATAGTCAATATGATCGCCGATTACATCCAAAAAAGTCCAAGCGTCCTCTGTGGCCTCTGCATTTTCTGACAGATAATCACCGTTAGGCTTATATATCTTTGGTGAAAAAGGTAAATGGCAATATTCTTTGTTTTCTCCATTTTCTGAAACTTTTCTTTTTGTTCCCGATCCGAAAGGGATAAAACCTATAGTATTAACATTACTATTATTTTTAATAGCATCATGCAATATTATAAATGCCGATCTTAAGGCATTTATTCGTTCGCCATTTTTTATGCTCACGTCATCAGAAAAACTTTGCAACATTGAACCTGAATAGTCAGCGACAAAAACTACATCAGTCGGCTTACTGACTTTTGTGGTTTTATTTTTTATGGCCTCACCATTATCTGTGGTTTGTATATTACTAATGGCGTTGGTAAGAGGACTCCGGCCTAAAAATTTGACAGGATAAGTCATAGTAACAGCGGCATTGTATCCAAGATAGTTGTTATTATCATCTATATTAATTATCGGGTCTGAAAACCCCTCAGAGGGTAAATAGGCATTAGCATAAGATAAAACCAATTCCCTGTTTTTTGTTTGTTGAGCCGCATTGGGTATTCCATCATTTTCTACGGTTAGCGCTAATGTGGCTTGCTCAATAGCATCTGATAGTTTGGCTTTTTTTTGTAAAAAAATTGAAACTTCAAAAATTATAAAAGTAAGTGCAATAAAAAAAGGGAATATAATAATGAAAGACACTAGGATAGCGCCATGTTCATTTTTCTTAAACTGGGTGAGGCGATTAAACTTACGAATGATATCTGTATTAGTCAAAATAAATAGCCTTTATCATATAAATTATGCGTTATCGCCCGATAGTAATCGCCGATGATTTGATCGCAGGAGCCGGTGTTTCGGGGCTAAATAGAGTGCTATACCAAGGTATAGTCGGTAGACATAAGGTCACCTGATAAAGCGGTATCCATCGGCCAGTATTCCCATAGGGTGATAAGCTATCCATTTCATGCAATGGTTGGGTGGGGTTACAAGCAACCGTTCCAGCGCTAAGTAACAAACTATTTCTCTCGTCTATAATTTTATCTATTAGGTCCGGGGAGTCAGTGTCATTAAAATGTAAGGTTTCTATTTTTATCGCAATATTATTATAATGCGCACCTGAATTTAATAGCATTTTATCCGTTAGCTGTTTTAATTTTTCAACCTGTGCCTGTGTCAATACATTATCATTGTCGTATAATCTTGCCCGCTCCCGGACGATTCCAGCAATAGAATATGAAATACGATCTAATTTACCCACGGTCGATTGATATGCAGCCATAGATAATAATAACTTTATAAATAGTGCAATAATTGAAACAATAAAAACCAGCTCAAGAATTACAGCCCCTTTATTGTTGATGATAAATTCATTTTGATTAATTTTCTTGAACAAAAATCACCTCACGTCGTAATAGAGTATTGGCAAAAACAGAGGAGATAGGGAAAAAAATAGGTTGATATGAATAGATGACAGTGTATTTAGCCAGTGGCAGTGAATCATCATTATGTCTGCCGCCGGAAATAATCTCATTAAGATTATTTCCTATATCATTACCAATACTATCGAAAAGGCTATCATTTATTATGTCATCAATGCTATTACTGAAGACAACTTGAGTAATTATATTTTCATTTGTTATAAATGCCCCAAAAACACCTGTTTGAGTGATGAGTTTTTGTCGTACAATTGTATTGTAAGTTGTTCTATCATCCTTGCTTTTGTTTTTAGCGGCCTTTGTTGCTTCTGAGACAGCCAAATCTAGGTTAGAGGAAATATAAAACAGACGTGCCATCTCAGCACTTGATAGCAATATAAATAAAAACAACACAAATAATATTGAAAATTCAATCGTAATGGAGCCTCTATTTGAGCGAAAAAAAGTCATAATATTTTCACTCATTATTTTATTTCTCGAGTCAAACTCTCTGGACGTAGGCTGGCAACTTGGCTCAGGGCTAATACTAACTGGTCTGGATTGTCAGACATCTTTTCGGCTACGATTATTTTTTTAGCATATTGGATATCACCTAACTGAACTAGTGAGAACACCAGATTATGTAACATTAAACGGCCTCTTTTTCCGGCCAAATAGTCTGGTAGTAATATTCTAACGGCATCGGTGTAACGGTCATCAAGCATTGCGACTACAGCGAGATTATTCATTGCGATTTCATCAGAAATAAATAAAGCGCGTGATTTTTCAATGGCAATTTCAGATTTATGTATTTCACCCTCATTAGCTAAAATAATGCCATTTAGATTATGAGCTTCTGCATTATTAGGTGAAATCGCTAATAACTTACTCACCACAATTTTAGCCCCGTCATTATTATTGTTATTGATCAGGTTCTTGGCTTGTAGCATGTAAATTGATGCGTTTTCCTTATGGGATATTGGCTGCAAGTAATATAAAGAGGACTTACTATCACCAGTAAGATAGTAAGCATTTGCCAGTTTTAGTCGAATTGATTCATCTTCTTTTACTTTTAATTTATTGCGATATAAAGTAATTAAACCAGCATGGTTATTGGCTTTAAGTAAAATACTTTCACGATAATAAAATTCTTTATTACTAATATTATTATTAGAACAACCACTTAAAATAAAAGTAAAAATTAAAAAAATAATTATGGTGTTAAGTTTTTTATTCATATGCAAGTAGCTCCAAAACGCTTGGTGATATAACTAATATAATAAATGGAATAAGAATAAATAAGAATAATGGAATGGTCAGTTTCGCTGTTAATTTACTTATTTTTTCTTCAGTGACCAATAACTGCATTTCCCTAATATCTTGAGATAACTTAATCAGTTGTTCGTAAACAGTGGCCCCAAAACTGATACTATATTGTAGTGCACTACAAAACATTCTTATTTCTAGCTCAGTAGAAGACTGATGGAATTCTTTAATAGCACTTTCTAAACCATTAATTTCTGCCCTCCGGGTTACTTTTAGCATAATTAAACTTAAGTCTGCATTAATTAGTTCAAATTTTTTTGCTGTATAACTCAGAGAACTGTCAATTGTCATCCCGGATTGAACACAGGCAGCAGTTATATCAATAAAGAATGGAAGCGACTTTAGTAAAGATTTATTTCTGCTAGTTATAATATTTTTCACTATATATTTAGGGAGGTATAACATCATGATAAGCATAATAACCCCCACTATAAGAATATTTTTCAGATTGATTGAGAATAAGTTTAGTGCTGTTAAAACTACGGTTACTACCAGAGATATAATTATTATTATCAACTTAAAATAGGCAATGTTATATAAAAAAAAAGGTAACTTTATAGTATTGTAAATATAATTTTCTTTTGAGTTTTCTTTTTCGGTATTTTTTGTTTTGCTATTTACCCTTTCCTGATTATTTATTGCATTGTAAGTTGATAATCTGTTGTTTTTATTTTTATTTTTAAAGAAAACGATGCAGCCAAATACTAATATAATAATAAATAATAATATTTTCATGTCGATTTACCTAGCATTTTTCTTATTAAAATAATTCCAATAATCTCACTGGTGATAATGTAGTAATATATCATTCTTCCGATAGGGTGATCCCACATGGATTCTATAGTAGTAGGATCAATAAAATAAAGTAAAAAAGAAAATGCAATAGGCATTATGGATATAATATTTACTGACATCCGTACTTGTGCAGTCATTACCGCTTTTTTTTGCTCGGTAGTTTTATTTTTATTAATTACTTCAGATAAACGGTTGGTTAGCTCTCTTAACTGTCCACCTTGCTGTAGATTAAGTAAAGTTATAGTAATAAGAAAATAGAATTCTGGATGTTTAAATCTTTGATAAGAATCATAAAAAACAGCCTCAGGAGACTCCCCAACATTCAGTCGACGGCAAATAAGGCTAAACTCATTCCCTAATGGACCACTAATTTCTTGGCCACAGCGTTCTAATACTTGATTAATACTGGCACCGCTACTCGCTGCCATGTTAATCATCAACAGAGCTTCAGGAAAATCTTTTTTAAAAAGAGTGTGATGTCTTTTTCTTGACAACCTCAATTGAAAGTATATAACACTTATCATTATAAAAAATAAAATAATAAGAGTGTTGAAATTAAACCAAAAGTAATTAACTGCATAAATGCATATTGAGTATATTACCGGGGTTAATATGTGTAATGTATTTTTCTCTTTAAGAATTGTAGATAAATAAGTAAACCATTCTTTAAGTATTCTCTTGGAAGATGCAATAAAAAAATATCCATTGTCGGATTTTATTTTCTTTATTCTTTTCTCTTTTATAACAGATCTTTTTATTTTTAACCATTTTATGTTATTTATTATTAACAATAGTAGACCTGATGATAATATTATTATGTAGTAAATCATTTATCCACCAAAGAAAAAATACCATTTAATTCATTTGATAAGTTATAGATATCGGCATTTATTCTTACAGAAGAGCGACTCAGTAAGCCATGATTAACGAAATCCCCTTGAATTTTGCCTTCTTGTCCACGTTCTTTAGCGGGTTTAAATGAAAAAATATCTTGTAATACAACATTATCGCCCTCCATTCCCATGATCTCACTGATGTGACATAATTTTCGTGAGCCATCATTCATCCGCGAAACTTGAACAATAAGGTTGATCGCTGAAGCGATATTACGACGAATGGTAAATATAGGCATATTAACCGGGCCCATCATAATCATACTTTCGAGCCGTGCAACAGCATCTCGGGGAGAATTAGCATGCAGCGTTGACATGGAACCATTATGGCCGGTGTTCATTGCCTGAAGCATTTCAAAAGTTTCTTCACCTCGACACTCCCCGATAATAATCCGATCAGGGCGCATACGCAGTGAGTTAATCACTAAGTCTCGCATTGTGATCTGTCCGGTATTTTCCAACCCTGCCAGTCGTGTCTCCATCCGTACCACATGCGGTTGTTCAAGATTCAGTTCTGCTGCATCTTCTAAAGTAATCACCCTTTCATTTTCAGATATATACTTTGATAGTGCATTGAGTAATGTTGTTTTACCTGAACCAGTTCCTCCAGAGATAATAATATTAACCCGACAACTGGCAGCAATAATCAGAAAATTAGCCATATCACTGCTCATAGCGCCCATATCGACCAAGTCTTCTAATTTTCGTTTGTTACTACTGAATTTTCGGATCGAAAGTACTGTCCCGTCCAATGTAATAGGGCTTATTGCTACATTGATGCGACTACCATCAATTAAACGTGCATCGGCCAGGGGGCGGCTTTCATCAATACGCCGATTGGCCCTCTGCATTAAACGTTTGGCAATATCCGTCAGTTGAGCATTATTAATAAAACGGCGAGAGGTTAAGGTGATCAGCCCATAGCGTTCAATAAATATTTTTTCGGGGCCATTAACCATAATATCACTAATAGAGTCATCCTCCATAAGTTCTCTTAATGGGCCAAATCCAGTAATTTCATCCGCAATCATAGAAATTATTTTTTTCTGATCTTGAGTTGTTAACTTATAGTCATTATCATTAAATAAATCATCAAGTGTTTGTGAAAGTAATTCACTAAGTTTGCTATAATCGTCAACAAGATATTCAACCTTATCTATATCAATATTGGCTAGTAGTTTCTCTCTAATTAATTCTTGCGTATTCAATGATACTTTCACTGTTTATTTCCCCTTTTTATTTTAGTGATGCTGCTATCTTATTTATCCATGATTTACCATTTTTTGATAAATGAATATTTATACCTAATGTATTCTTAGCTAAATCAATTATCTTTACTTTGCTTCTGCCAAAATAATTTTTGTCAACTAATGACTCTTTTGTTTTCGATATATATGGTATTTGTGTGTCAATCTTACGACCTAATAAAGATTGTATGTCAGATGTATTTAACATATTTTTTGCTATAGGCCTGCTTTCATTTAAACAAACTATTAATCGAGTGGTTTGTCTATTATCTCGTTTGAAACGATCATAAATATCAATGAAATCTTTAGCCACACGAACAGACGTCATACTATTGTCGAGTAATATAATAATACAATCAGAGTGTTCTATGTAACCCGCTAGTTTTTCCTTTGGTGAATTATGGATAGATTGGTCAAACACAATATAATTATGCTTTCTACCAATTTTAATATCAATATCACTTAACTCGTTTCCTTTGCATAGCATAATATCAATGTTTTTATGATATTCATTTATCTCTGATGTCATCTTTTTCTCTGTAACAAGATCAAGATCTTGAGACCCTTGATTACCTTGTAATAACAAAGTGGGGGATTTTTTTATTTGAGTTATTTCACAAGAAAAATGATAACTAAGGAGTGTGGTACCAATGCCTCCTTTACATCCTAATATACTGATGAAAAAAGCTTTTCTTTCTGATTCAATTGGAATCCCTTTGAGCAAGTGTTGTGTCAGCTCAATTGACTGTGATTGCACGTTTAAGTATAAAATCCCTCGTTCAGTAAATTTCTGTGCGATACTAATCGAATCAATATCACCGACTAATACACACCAACAGTCTCGTGGTGTATTACTTTTTATTAAGCTTAACGTTTTTTCAACGTCCTGATTGTTACCGATATCAATAATAAAACCGACAGTTTTCTCAGGGGTATTAATAGTCGATAAATTAAAAATATCTTTATCAATTTCTTTAATGTCGTTAATGTCTGCCAGTCGTATTTTTTCAGATATTTTCTCTATAACCCATTTTCTAGTGGATACAATCACAATATTACTTTTTATTTTATTATCTTTTCTATTGATTAATTCTTTGTTGAGGATTAATTGCATATGTCACCATTATCTCTGGAGTTTTTTCTATTGATATCTGATGCGCAGCCCATTTTTTTATTTTTATCCGTGCGGTAATCATTAATATTATAGTTGCAAGATTTATATTGAATTTTAAATCTATTATCTTTGCATTTGTTAGCATTTTCTATAATTGGTTTATTTTTTACTACTAATACTGATGTACGATCATTATCCATGGGGGTAATTGTTCTTCCTGCATAAATATAATTTGAAAATAATAAAAGACCGATTATTATTAATAACTTCATTTTATAAATCCTCCTTTGCGTATAAACTCTTTAGCCATTTTTTCTCTTTTTACTTCCATGATATGAGTAAAGTTAAAAAAACGCTCAAGTGTTGAGGTATGCATGAAATTGGGGAGCTCTACTTCTTTCTCTGACACGGGTCGCACCAAATTCACGGTAGCCACAACGACCAATTCAGTTTGGTTTTTCCGAGTCTCAGCATTTCGGAAGAATGCGCCTAAAATAGGGATATCACCTATAAATGGGATTTTTTTCAGCGATTCCCGCTCTGAGCTGCTGATCAGACCCCCTAGAATAAAACTTTCGCCATCACCTAGTTCCAGGGTGGTTGCAGCCTTACGAGTCCTGAATGAAGGGTAAGCATTTCCTCCATCGATATTAAACACTTTATCTATACTACTTACTTCTTCATCCAGCATGATGCGGATGCGTTTTTTCTCATTAACTTTGGCTCCGATATTGAGTTTTATGCCAAATTCTTTATAAGTAATCACAGTGCTATTTTGCGTGGTATTAACCATAGGGAGCTCACCGCCTACTAAAAATGAGGCACTTTCTCCTGATAATACTGATAGATTAGGTTCGGCTAAAACACGGGCTATGGAGTCATCATTAATGGCATGGACTAATGCGCTAATACCCCTTGCGCTGAAATTATTTAAACTATTCAATTGAAATGAACCTGAAAAATTCCCTATAGTACTCCAATCTACTCCAATGTTTTCACTAAAGTCTTTGGTGACTTCTGCAATAGTCAATTTCACATTAACTTGGTTAGTACCCATAAGCTTTATTTTATTGATGATCCCATAATACTCTGGGGTATTAAGATATTGGCTATCAGTATCTATTGTTTTTTTACTGCCGATGGCTTCGCCAATGATACTGACAATAGTATCTTTTGCCTCTTCTGACTCCGCCATTCCTGTCAGGATATAGCTGGTGCCTATCTTATTAATTTCAATGTCACTTTCAGGATATTCAATTTGTATTCTTTTATTCGCGGCGGCAATGGTATTATTCACTAACACGGCTGATTTTTTAATAGGCTGATTATTCTGATTGAATAGAATAAACTCTGCCGTCCCTTCCTGTTTGGCATAAACAATAATACTATTTTTACCCACTAACTCATAGTCAGCGATAGCCGCCGCAGAAACAAAAACAGTATCTATTTCCTCTTGTGTATTAATAATGTAGGATTCCCCAACAGATAAATAAACTGGTTTGGCATTCGCTCTAT
This sequence comes from Yersinia sp. LJYL362, assembly GCF_048323875.1. Lineage (NCBI taxonomy): Bacteria > Pseudomonadati > Pseudomonadota > Gammaproteobacteria > Enterobacterales > Yersiniaceae > Yersinia > Yersinia sp. LJYL362. The sequence continues at coordinate 7,958 of NZ_JBLWEX010000289.1, read as the reverse complement.
TTACTGCTATTTGGCATGAAATAATAATGAATAGAAAAAACAGTATATTCTGGTTGAAATACTTTGTTCTGGCTACTTTCATCCTCTTAACTCTCTTATTGTACGCAACTCTGGCAATATATCATGTAAGTATTTTGATTTATGTTTTTCATCGTCAATGCTTGGTGTCAAAATAATGTCACCGGATGCTTCTGCCAGATAGATCAAATCAAGATCCTGCATGTTGATAATGACCTCTATATAACCAGATAACGTCTCTTCAGTCTTTTGATTCTTACCGTTTATTTCTGATAATTCGCTTTCTGAGTACTTTTTTATTCTTACTATTTCCATTTTTTGGATGAGTTTACTGAGTGAGTAACTTTGTCTTTGTCTATCGTTCATACCTTTTTTATTAATAGTGGTTCCATTATCCATGCCCTTTCTCTTATCTGTCTCAAGGGTTCTCAATTGAAATGAAAGCCAATCTCCAATATTTAATGAATCTAGCAAATACTCATCTTGTTTTTTTAAATTAAATTTATAGATAACATTACCTTTTTTTAAAATAAGATGATTAAACTCATCACTATCAGGTGAAATTAGCATGTTTTTAGTGAGGTAAGATCCAGAGAGAACATTTTCTTTCAATAAGTAGCTGTTAATGTCGGTACTGTTCGATATATTACTTTCAACTAATTCACTTGATTCCTTAACCGAGAGTTTTTTTATGGCGTAATCTTGTCTTCTTAATATTGTTCCTGAGGGGAGGTCATGGGTTGATTGTGCCAATGCTATATTGACTTCTTTTTCACTATCCAATTCGGATGAGTTATAAAGTTTTTTTTCATCATTATCGATATTAATCAGAATTCCTATAATGCCAACTACGACAATTAAAAGCGAAAGTAATAAAATAAACTTACGATTCATTATAATATCCTTTTTTTGTTTAAATGTCTGTTTGTTATTTTAGATGATAAACGACAATAAAAATCCAGCAGAAATAGCCACAGCATAAGGAACTCCGTGCTGTTTAATATCCTCCCTATTGACGAGCATACCTATTATCATTACTACGCCGCCCATAATTGCAGTGTAGAGAATGAAGTCCAGCGACTGCGTTGTGGTTAGTGCAAATAACAACACAGTGATTAGCTTGACATCACCTCCACCAATAAGATCGAAATAAAATATGATATAGCCAATTAGTAATGCACTGAGGGGAATAATAATATTAACCGCTTGATGAGTAGCCAAACCTAAGGCCACTGTATTGATAGCGATAGTGATAATAAAATTATTGCTAATAGTTCGATGACGGATATCGCTATAGCAGACGAACAGTAGTTGCAATATTAAAAATGTATTTAATAATACGTTAAGGATATCCAATATACTACCCTGATATATGAGTAAGCACGATAGTATCAGGCTACCGTGCTTATGAGGTAAATTTATATTTATTTAACGAGTGCTTTTATATCTGTCATCGTTTTTACTACTATAGTCTTCAAATCAGTTTTCACTAAGGACAGTAATAAAGCTGCAACTGCAATGATCATAACGTATTCAATGACTGTGCCACGTTTATCTTGCATAAATTCTTGTACATTAACTTGCGCGGTAACATAGCCTTTAGTGATTAAGTTCATCATAATATATTTTCCTTGTTAAATGCATTGGGATTCTTCCCGGTTTTTAAAATAAGAATTGAGTAGGTGTATCGCTACTACCCGAATTGATATTTTCATAATCACCTCGTTCGTAGTGGTAGCTATTAAATATTTTATCTGGTGGAAAATCCTTTTTTTACCATCATTTGATCTTCATAAATTATATTTATTTTAGCTGAAGTATTAAGGATTGGGTTTGTCACCACCGAGTAAGATAATAATGACTAATGCTGAGAGAAATGAGAGCCAGCAAAAAGAAAAAAAAGCGAGTAATGAAATCAATTTTTTCCAACGGTAACTTTGCAAGAAATTCTGTTTGCTGGCTGGCTGAAGAGTCTGTGGAATGACACTCTCCGGTGGTAAAGAAGGGATGTCTATCTGAGGGGGGGCAGGGAGAATAGCTATCTGCTGTATATCATTATTGTCTTGCTGCTTTTCAGGCTCTTTGTAAACCGTTATCTGGCTTACTGAACCGGTATAGCGAACTCCTTTGCGCGGAATAGTATGAATAAGGGATTCTTTCAGTCCAACCTGAATAAATGCCTTACGCAACATATAAAGTTGCCCATAATAACTACTTTCACTGACAGCCCCACGCTGTTCTTTCCATACTTGATTGATAATCTGTTCTTTTTCAGTGACTCCGTTAAGCAACAGCTGTAAAAACCTAAGATTATTTTCAGTTAACATGACGACTAAACCATTAGGGCCATTTAAACAGCGTTGTGCGGGAGAAAATAGCACCGTTCCTTCTAGTTTAAACACAATCTCATTTGTCTCCATTTTGGCAGCTACCTATTCTGTATAAGGTGTATATTTATCTTGATCGCTTTAAGATCTCATCTCACCTTGCGTAAATAAGATTTATGCTAAGTGAGTATTTCTCTTTAATATTGTGTGCGTTGAAAATAGTCGTTGTACCATGTCATTACGATTTAAATGGTTGTTAATTTGCTTATGTCTATTTTTATTTTAATTCTTAAATGTCTTTAAATAACGACCCGACGTATTCTTGCATGATGTAATTGTGATTAACAAGAAGATATTGAGCATGGATATGCTATTTATTATCATTAATTATCACGGTTTATTATTTGTTTATTATTTTCTATTTGTCACTTGATTGTGATTTTCACACAACTCTTCTGTATTATTAATGAATTCTTCAATTTTTCAATCTCAATATATTAAATATAATATTTCTCTTTCCTATAATGACATAGTAAGTAGATGAAGAATGAAATAGCACTAAGTTAAGCCGAGGGTTGGAGTAGACTGTATCAGTCTTAGTGATGCAACTGCTTGAGATATAGTGAGGCCATAATGACCATGGATCTGTTTTCTCAGTTACCCAATGAACCTTGGGTCGAAGAGTTAGCCCCTGGAGCTTTTGTTTTACATCATTTTGCCCAAGAGCAGGCATCCTCGCTGTTGGCTGAGATCACAACTATTACCACTGTAGCTCCCTTTCGGCATTTAATTACCCCAGGTGGCTACCGGATGTCGGTTGCCATGAGTAATTGTGGTTCGTTGGGATGGGTCAGCGATGTTCGGGGTTACCGCTACAGCTCGATTGATCCGTTAACAGAATTGCGCTGGCCTGCCATGCCGCAAAGTTTTATGTCGTTGGCGGTTGCTGCGGCGCAACAAGTTGGTTTTGTGGATTTTCAGCCCGATGCCTGTTTGATAAATCGTTATGAGGTGGGGGCTAAGTTATCCTTGCATCAAGATAAAGATGAGTTGGATTTACGCCAACCCATTGTCTCCATTTCGTTGGGCCTGCCAGCGGTATTTCAATTTGGTGGTGCATCTCGTGAGGCTAAATGTCAGAGAGTTTTATTGAGCGAAGGCGATGTGGTGGTGTGGGGCGGGCCGTCTCGTTTGAATTATCACGGTGTATTGCCGATTAAAGCAGGATTTTCTCCCACTGCGGGAGCATACCGGATTAACTTAACCTTTCGTCGTACTGGACGGGCTGAGAAGTTATGAGGAATCAATAAGAAAGCCCTGAGTCCTGCAAACCAGAACGCAGGGCTATGGTAATACTTTTGAGATTTAGTGTTGTTTACTGTCTTTTTTATGTAGCAACATATACACCGCCGGAATAACCAGCATAGAAAGTAATGGCGCGCTCACCATCCCACCGATCATCGGGGCGGCGATGCGCTGCATAACTTCCGAACCGGTACCACCTCCCCACATAATGGGCAACAAACCGGCCATAATCGTGGCAACTGTCATGGCTTTGGGGCGAACTCGCAATACCGCACCTTCGTGAATGGCAGCACTCATCTCATTGGCCGTCATCGGTATACCGGGCCGTTGATGTTTTTTCACTGCCTGATTGAGATACAGCACCATGATCACGCCGAACTCTGCCGCTACCCCCGCCAATGCAATAAAGCCGACTGCGGCAGCAACTGAAAAGTTATAGCCCAGCCCATAGAGCAACCAGACCCCACCAATCAAGGCAAACGGCAGGGTTGCCATAATCAAAGCGGCATCACGGACACTGCTGAAAGTGACATACAACAACACGAAAATGATCATGAGAGTGACCGGCAGGACAATTTTCAGTTTCGCGGTTGCCCGCTCCAGATATTCAAATTGCCCAGACCAACTGAGCGAGACGCCCTCCGGCAGTTTGACTTGCTGAGCGACGGCCTGCTGCATATCTGTGACAGCTGATTTTAAATCCCGACCTCGCAGATCGACGTAAACCCAATCGGATAAGCGCGCATTTTCACTTTTCAGCATCGGCGGGCCTTCTGTGACTTTAATATCCGCCAGTTCAGATAATGCCACTTGCCCGCCACTGGCGGTGACAACCGGTAAGTCGCGTAATTTCTGTAGTGAATCACGAATTTCCCGTGGATAACGCAGATTGATGGGATAGCGCTCGCGGCCTTCAATGGTTTCACCGATGTTTTGCCCGCCAATCACGGTTTCCACCAACGATTGCAGCTCTTTAACCGAAACACCATAGCGGGCGGCTCGTTTGCGATCGATGTCGATATCCACATAGCGGCCACCGGCCAGTCGTTCAGACAGCGCTGAGGTTACGCCCGGCACTTTACGTACCACCTGCTCAATTTGCTGTGCCACCTGCTCAATTTGCTGCACATTTTTGCCGTTCACTTTGATCCCCACTGGGCTTTTGATCCCGGTAGATAGCATGTCCAGCCGATTACGGATCGGTGGCACCCACAAATTGGCAATACCGGGCACATTGACCGTAGCGTCCAGTTCCTCGATCAACTTATCCATGGTCATGCCCGGCCGCCATTGATTTTTGGGTTTAAACCGAATGGTGGTTTCGATCATAGTGAGTGGCGCGGGATCGGTGGCTGTTTCTGCACGTCCGGCTTTACCAAACACGGTATCCACTTCGGGTACTGTTTTGATTAAACGATCCGTTTGTTGCAGCAAATAGCTGGCTTCTCGCACTGAAATTCCCGGTAAGGTTGAGGGCATATACAGCAAATCGCCTTCATCCAAAGCGGGCATAAACTCGCTGCCCAAGCGGCTTAGTGGGTATAAGGTTGCCAGCAATAACATCCCTGCAACGGCTAGGGTAGTTTTGGGTCGAGTCAGCACCGCGGTCAATACCGGATGATAAAGGGCGATGAGCCAGCGGTTAATCGGATTCGTATTTTCGTCAGGAATTTTCCCGCGAATAAAGTACCCCATTAATACCGGCACCAACGTTATCGCTAAACCGGCAGAAACCGCCATGGCATAGGTTTTCGTAAAGGCCAGTGGGGAAAACATCCGCCCCTCCTGCGCCTGTAGGGTAAAGACCGGAATGAATGACAAAGTGATAATCAATAAACTGCAAAACAGAGCCGGGCCGACTTCAATCGCCGCCTGCTCTGAAATGCGCCAATAATCTTGGCTGACGGGTGTTTGACCGGGGTGATCCCGCCGCCATTGTTCTAATACTTTGTGCATGTTTTCGATCATGACGATCGCCGCATCCACCATGGCACCAATGGCTATGGCGATGCCGCCCAGCGACATAATATTGGCATTAACCCCTTGATAGTGCATAACAATAAAGGCACCAAGGATGCCAAGGGGCAGGGTGATGATGGCTACCAGCGCCGAACGGAAGTGGAACAAAAACAGCGAGCAGATAACCGCGACCACTAAAAACTCTTCCAACAACTTAAATGACAAGCTGTCGATGGCCTGAGTAATCAGGTGTGAGCGGTCATAAACCGGCACAATTTCCACTCCGGCGGGTAAGCTGCGCTGAATCTGTTGTAGCTTCTCTTTCACGCCGTTGATGGTTTCTAAGGCATTTTTGCCGTAGCGCATCACAATGATGCCGCCAGCGACTTCTCCTTCACCGTTCAATTCTGCCACGCCGCGCCGCATTTCTGGCCCCATGCGCACGCTGGCAACATCAGACAGTAAAATAGGAATGCCATCACGGGCGGTAATCACAATATTTCTAAAATCATCCGGCGTTTTCAGGTAGCCGCTGGCGCGTACCATATATTCGGCAGCCCCCATTTCCAGCACTGAGCCGCCGCCTTCCTGATTACTGTCGGCAATGGCACTGGCGATTTGCTGATGAGATAGATTCAGTGCACGCATCCTTTCCGGATCAAGAATCACCTGATATTGGCGTACCATGCCGCCGACACTGGCAACTTCCGACACATTGGGCACCGTTTTCAACTCAAACTTCAGTGTCCAATCCTGCAATGCGCGTAAATCGGCCAGGCTGTGTTTGCCGGTTCTATCAATTAACGCATATTCATAAATCCAGCCGACGCCAGTGGCGTCTGGCCCCAGTGCCGCTTTGGCCTCGGCGGGCAGGGTGGATTGCACTTGGCTGAGGTACTCCAGTACCCTTGAGCGCGCCCAGTAAGGATCGGTACCATCATCAAATAAAACATAGATATAGGCATCGCCAAACATGGAAAAACCGCGCACAGTTTTAGCTCCGGGTACCGACAACATGGTGGTAGTCAGCGGATAAGTGACCTGATCCTCCACCACTTGTGGGGCTTTGCCAGGGTAACTGACACGAATGATCACTTGCGTGTCCGATAAGTCTGGCAACGCATCCAGCGGGGTTTGTTGCAGTGACCAAATCCCCCAGGCAGCCATCATTACTGCGCCCAGCAGCACCAACAGCCGGTTGCGCAACGACCAGCGAATAATGGCGGCAATCATAAGTGACTCCCATGAATATCCATGTTGTTATTGGTTTTTACCGGTTGGATCTGACGGATCTGCGCGCCTTGCTCAGTCAACGTAAAGGTGAAATTGACTTCACTACCAACGTGGATATCCGCTGATAGTTTGCCCGGTGGCAGCAGGAAATCCATCGTCATCGCGCCCCATTTCAAGGCGGCTATCGGGCCATGCGAAAGCGTGATTGTTGAGCCATTAATCGCATTGACCTCCCCTTGTACCGAGTAAATATCGACCGGCGCTGGTGCGGTGTTATCAACGGCTGGCACCACGGTTTCTGGGGTGTCAGCCATTTGCGGCAGGGCACTTTGCAAGCTGGCTTCTGAATCAATCAGGAACTGCCCGGAGGTCACCACCAACTGACCATGACTCAGCCCCGATTTGATTTCTACCCAACCGTCCTGAGTTTGCCCGGCACTGACTTCAACCGGCTTAAAGTGACCATTTCCTTCCGCCAGTAATACGGTGTTGCGGCTGCCCGTCATCAATAAGGCTTCCTGTGGAATGACCAGCACCGGTTCAAGCGTATCTGTTTGTGTCGATTGCACATTCAGGTACATACCCGGTTTGAGCTTTTGTTGTGGGTTTTCCAAGGTGATACGCGCTTTCAGAGTGCGGGTTGCGAGATCCATATTGGGCAATAATTCACTGATTTTGCCGTGGAAGGACTCACCCGGCCAACTGGCCGTAGTCGCAGTAACTTCACTGCCGATCCGGACTAAACTGGCTTGCGATTGCGAATAATCCATCACGATCCACACCGGATCGAGGCTGGCTAACTCAAACAGGGATTGCGTTGCTGTGACTTGCGAACCGGCACGGATATCCAGTTTATTGACATAACCATTGGCGGGGGAGCGCAGTGTCACCCGAGTTTGTGGCTGACCACTTTTTTCGACACTGCGAATCACCTCTTCTGGCATAAATTGCAGCTGTAGCCGCTGACGTGCCGCCGCAGTCAATGCACCGTCCCCCAATTTGCGGATAGCCAGATACTCTTGCTGAGCAGCACTCCAGTCGGGAACCCATAACTGCGCCAAGGGTTGATTTTTTGTCACTGGCTGCTGATTGGCGCGTACATATAATTGCTCGATA
>NZ_JBLWEX010000288.1:0-36970 GCF_048323875.1 Yersinia sp. LJYL362 | reverse complement strand
CAGCTGAAATTAACTATGAAGCTGCCCGACTGGCCCGTATCTGTGCTGATGAATGGACTGCCCGCACGCCCGACAAACCACGCTATGTTGCCGGGGTGCTTGGCCCGACCAACCGAACCGCGTCTATTTCACCGAAAGTGAATGATCCGGCATTTCGTAATGTCAGTTTTGATCAGTTGGTTGAGGCTTATCGTGAATCGACCCGTGCTCTGATTGAGGGCGGTGTCGATTTAATTATGATTGAAACGGTTTTCGATACCCTGAATGCCAAAGCTGCCACCTTTGCTGTCGAATCTGAATTTGAAGCTATGGGGGTGCTGCTGCCGGTGATGATTTCCGGCACCATTACCGATGCTTCTGGCCGTACTCTATCCGGCCAAACCACCGAAGCTTTTTATAACTCCCTGCGCCACGTGAAGCCACTCTCTTTTGGCCTGAACTGCGCATTGGGGCCGGATGAGCTACGTCAATATGTCGCTGAGTTATCGCGAATTTCTGAATATTATGTCAGTGCGCACCCGAATGCCGGTTTGCCTAATGCTTTTGGTGAATATGATCTGGAAGCCAAAGAGATGGCCGAGCAGATTGGTGAGTGGGCGCGGGCAGGGTTTTTAAATATTGTTGGTGGGTGCTGCGGTACCACACCACGTCATATCGCCGCGATGGTTAAAGCTGTCGCTGGCGTTGCACCACGTCCATTGCCAGATATTCCGGTCGCTTGCCGTTTAGCGGGGCTGGAACCACTAACAATCGATGCCAACACATTGTTTGTTAACGTCGGTGAGCGGACTAACGTGACAGGTTCAGCTCGTTTTAAGCGGCTGATAAAAGAAGAGAAATATGGCGAAGCGCTCGATGTGGCTCGTCAGCAGGTTGAAAGCGGCGCGCAAATCATCGATATCAATATGGATGAAGGCATGTTGGATGCCGAAGCCGCTATGGTGCGTTTCCTTAACCTGATTGCCGGCGAACCCGATATTGCCCGGGTGCCGATTATGATTGACTCCTCCAAATGGGATGTCATCGAAAAAGGTCTGAAATGTATTCAGGGTAAGGGCATCGTTAACTCCATTTCGATGAAAGAGGGAGTCGATGCCTTTATTCATCATGCCAAACTGGTGCGGCGCTATGGCGCGGCGATGGTGGTGATGGCGTTTGATGAACAGGGGCAGGCAGATACTCGCGCGCGCAAGATAGAGATTTGCCGCCGCGCCTATAAAATTCTGACTGAAACCGTTGGCTTCCCGCCGGAAGATATTATTTTTGACCCGAATATTTTCGCCGTCGCTACCGGGATTGAAGAACATAACAACTACGCCGTCGACTTTATTGAAGCTTGTGCCGATATCAAAGCCGAACTGCCGCATGCCATGATTTCAGGCGGTGTCTCCAACGTTTCGTTCTCCTTCCGTGGTAATGATCCGGTGCGGGAAGCTATTCACGCGGTATTCCTTTATTACGCCATTCGTAATGGAATGGATATGGGTATCGTGAATGCCGGGCAGTTGGCTATCTATGACGACCTGTCAGATGAACTGCGAAATGCGGTTGAAGATGTCATTCTGAATCGTCGTGATGACAGCACCGAGCGCCTACTGGATCTGGCAGAAAAATACCGTGGCAGTAAGAGTGATGAGGTGGCGGTTCAGCAAGCGGAATGGCGCGGCTGGCCAGTGAAAAAACGCCTGGAATACTCATTGGTTAAAGGGATTACCGAGTTCATTGAGTTGGATACTGAAGAGGCCCGTCAGCAGGCCGACCGCCCAATCGAGGTTATCGAAGGGCCATTGATGGCTGGGATGAATGTGGTGGGTGACTTGTTTGGCGAGGGGAAAATGTTCCTGCCGCAGGTGGTAAAATCCGCCCGAGTGATGAAACAAGCTGTCGCCTATCTCGAACCTTATATTGAAGCCAGTAAGCAGAAAGGCACTACGGCAGGTAGAATCTTGCTGGCGACGGTTAAAGGTGATGTGCATGACATCGGCAAAAACATTGTCGGTGTGGTGTTGCAGTGTAATAACTATGAAATCATAGATTTGGGCGTGATGGTGCCGACTGAAAAGATTCTGCGTACCGCGCGGGAAGAAAAGGTCGATATTATTGGTTTGTCTGGTCTGATTACGCCATCGCTCGATGAAATGGTGAATGTCGCCAAAGAGATGGAGCGCCAGGGCTTCACCTTGCCGCTGTTGATTGGGGGGGCCACCACCTCCAAAGCCCATACCGCAGTTAAAATTGAGCAGAACTACAGTGGGTCCACCACGTATGTCTCTAACGCATCGCGCAGTGTTGGGGTGGTTTCGGCACTGTTATCTGATACGCAACGTGATGATTTTATAGCGAAAACTCGCAAAGAGTATGAAACCGTGCGTATTCAACATGCGCGTAAAAAACCACGTACCCCGCCGGTCAGTCTGCAAGCGGCACGAGATAACCACACCGTTATTGATTGGGAAAATTATACTCCACCAGTGGCGCATAAGTTAGGTGTGCAATCGGTGGAAGCCAGCATCGAAACTTTGCGTAACTACATCGACTGGACGCCATTCTTTATGACCTGGTCGCTGGCGGGTAAGTATCCGCGTATTCTGGAAGATGAAGTGGTCGGTGAAGAGGCCAAACGCCTGTTTGCTGATGCTAATGAGATGCTGGATAAGCTGTCAGCGGAGGGCTTACTGCATCCAAAAGGTGTCGTCGGGTTATTTCCGGCCAACAGTGTTGGCGATGACATCGAAATCTATCGCGATGAAAGACGTGATGAAGTGCTGGTGGTTAGCCATCACTTGCGCCAGCAAACCGAGAAAACCGATTTTCCGAACTATTGTCTGGCTGATTACGTCGCACCTAAATCCAGCGGTAAAGCTGATTATTACGGTGCTTTTGCGGTTACCGGCGGGCTGGAAGAGGATGCTCTGGCCGATGCCTATGATGCTCAACATGATGATTACAACAAAATCATGATTAAGGCGCTGTCTGACCGGCTGGCAGAAGCTTTTGCGGAATATCTGCATGAGCGGGTACGTAAGGTGTATTGGGGCTTCTCACCGAATGAGAATCTGAGCAACGAAGAGTTGGTGCGGGAAAATTATCAAGGGATCCGCCCGGCTCCGGGGTATCCGGCTTGCCCTGAGCATACAGAGAAAGGCCAAATCTGGCAGTTGCTGGATGTGGAAACTCATACGGGTATGAAACTGACGGAATCCTACGCCATGTGGCCGGGGGCATCGGTATCGGGTTGGTACTTCAGTCATCCGGACAGCAAATATTTTGCAGTGGCGCAGATTCAGCGAGATCAAGTTGAAGATTACGCTGCCCGTAAAGGGATGCTGGTTGCTGAAGTCGAGCGCTGGTTGGCCCCGAATCTGGGTTACGATGCTGATTGACAATGAAAAGCGAATTATCCTCAATTAATGATAGAAGAGGTTTGAGCTAATTCGCTACTCTGTTTCAAACTATTGAAGCAGAGGAAAGACGATAAATGAAATTGTCCGGAATATTAAGACTAGAAAGGGCTTCAGGGCTTTTCGCAGCGGAAAAAAATCTGAAAGTCGCAGCATTAGGTAACAGTATTGCCAGCAAGTTCTCTCGGATATCTAACGGTAGTACTTGCATTGGGCAAACTATTTCGCGAGATATTAAGCAGTTCAATACGCTTACTCAACAATCGCAGCAGAAACAGGTTCGATTTGCCGATCCTTCAGCAACCAAAGCTACGGTGTCTGGACCGTCAGAGAATAAATTACGTAGTTTGATAAGTAGCTTCTCCAGTGTTCAGAATATGGCAAAGGATGCAACGAATAAATTTCAGCGAGACGCCTGTGCTCAACAGGAAAAAATTTTATTTAATGCTATTAAAGCTGAGTTGAAACAGAACATTTCTTGATCGGTTTATTTAGAACTCAAACAGTAAAAACCGGCACTGCCTATGGGGCAAGTGCCGGTTTTTTTTCAAATCATCAGTTATTCAAAGAGGTTGTGATGCAGCGTTTGCACCACTTTCTCTGCATCAGTGCCCGGTACCAGGAAGCACAGGTTGTGGCTGCTGGCTCCGTAACAAATCATACGAATATTGAATGGGTCCAACACGCCGAACACCTCTTTACCCACTCCGCAGGCTTGCGACAGGTTGTTCCCGATAATTGCCACCAATGCCAGATCCTCTTCTACTTCAACCCGACACAGGGAGGATAGCTCCGTCAGCAGCGAACTGGTTAGTAGGCTGCCAGCCGTCGATGTCGAGCCGGTCGTATCCAGAGTCAGCGCTACACTCACTTCAGAGGTGGTTATCAAATCAACCGAGATATTGTGGCGTGCCAGAATGTTAAACACTTCCGCCAAAAAACCGCGTGCGTGTAGCATATTCAGGCTGTGCAGGGTTAGCAGGGTTTGTTTACGGCGTAATGCCAAAGCTCGGAACAACGGAGAATTGTCAGTCTCATTGCACACTAAGGTGCCGCCGGCTTTAGGCTCTTTGCTCGACCCGACAAACACCGGGATGTTGCTACGCACCGCCGGTAATAAAGTTGCCGGGTGCAGCACTTTGGCACCAAAGGTCGCCATTTCAGCAGCTTCTTCAAAAGCGATTTCATCAATACGTTTTGCACCGGGCACCACACGCGGGTCAGTGGTATAAATCCCCGGAACATCTGTCCAGATATCAATGCGGCTGACATTCAGTGCTTCACCGAGCAATGCCGCGGTGTAATCACTGCCACCCCGACCTAGCGTGGTGGTGCGACCTTTACTTTCGCTCCCGATAAAACCTTGCGTCACGATAATAGCGTGCTCGATACGTGGCGCTAACTGGGCCTGAGCCAGTTCGGATAATGCATGGGTATCTGGCTCGGCTCGGCCAAAGCGATCATTGGTGCGCATAATTTTGCGTACATCAAACCATTCCACCGCCACTTGGCGTTGGCGCAACAGTTCGACAAACAATAATGTCGACATTAATTCGCCGTGGCTGACCAGTTCATCTGTCAGTGCTGCCGAGGTCGCCAGACTGGCGGCTTCTGACAACATGGCAATGTTTTCCAGCATGCGGTCAATTTCTTCGCGGATAACGGCTGGGTCAGAAAGTTTAGCGAGAATACCGTATTGAATGCGGCGGATTTCATCTAAATGAAGGGCGCGTGTTTCCTGTTCGCAGCCATCGGCCAGTGCGACCAGCAGATTGGTAATCCCGGCGGAAGCCGACAAAATCACCAAACGAACATTCGGGTTCGATAAAACGACGTCAGCGCTGCGACTCATGGCATCAAAATCAGCCACACTGGTACCACCAAATTTGGCGACGACAGTTGGGGATGGCGCGGAGCGAGCTTGTTGGGGTGCAGTCTGTGGTTGTGAAGCGGAAATCATCTAAAAAACCTCGTGTCAGATGCCATCTCGGGTGGTCGGCTGTATTTTTCTCTGTACAAGGAAATAACGGGTTATCCACTTTCTGTCAATGAAATGGCTATGAGGTATTTTCATATTTAATAATATGCTCCCTCATATCACTAAATTGATTGGATACTGGCCTGAATGTGAGCGACTGCTATGATTGAAGGTCTTCAGATTATGATTAAAAATCTTAAGATGAACCGAGGTATTGAGAAACATGGATCAGATCAATAGTTGTTTCGAGAGATAATACCTATCGCAAGAAAAGAGATCTCAATCACAGGGTAACAGGATACAATCAAGGTATTCGTTTCATTAATCCTTAAGCCTAGAAGAGCGCCGCTATGAAAAATATTAATCCTAGTCAAACCGCTGCCTGGAAAGCGTTACAGCAACACTTTGAACAGATGAAAGACGTGAAAATCAGTGATCTGTTTGCCAAGGACAACCAGCGTTTTAACAAGTTTTCAGAGACGTTTTACGTTAAAGATACAGCGACAGGGATTCTTAAAGATATAATGCTGGTGGATTTCTCCAAAAACCGCATTACCAGCGAAACCATGGAAAAACTGCAAGCTCTGGCTAAAGAAACTGATCTGGCTGGTGCAATTAAGTCCATGTTCTCCGGTGAGAAAATCAACCGCACCGAAGACCGCGCGGTACTGCATGTTGCTCTGCGTAACCGCAGCAATACGCCGATTGTGGTCGATGGCAAAGATGTGATGCCGGAAGTTAACGCAGTACTGGCTAAAATGAAACAGTTCTGTGACCGCGTGATTGGCGGTGACTGGAAAGGCTATACCGGCAAAGCGATTACTGATGTGGTGAATATCGGTATCGGTGGTTCAGATCTCGGCCCTTACATGGTGACCGAAGCGCTGCGTCCGTATAAAAATCATCTGAATATGCATTTCGTTTCTAACGTGGATGGCACTCATATTGCTGAAACGTTGAAACCGCTGAACCCAGAAACCACACTATTCCTGGTCGCATCAAAAACCTTTACCACTCAAGAAACCATGACTAACGCCCACAGTGCGCGTGACTGGTTCTTGTCTACCGCTGAAGATGTGAAGCATGTTGCTAAACACTTTGCGGCATTGTCGACCAACGCCAAAGCGGTAGGCGAGTTTGGTATTGATACTAACAATATGTTTGAGTTCTGGGATTGGGTCGGTGGCCGTTATTCCCTGTGGTCTGCTATCGGCTTGTCTATTGCGCTGTCGGTTGGTTTCGAAAACTTCGAACGGTTGCTCAGTGGTGCACATGCCATGGATAAACATTTTGCAGAAACTCCGGCGGAGAAGAACCTGCCTATTCTGTTGGCATTGATTGGTATCTGGTACAACAATTTCTTTGGTGCAGAAACCGAAGCCATCCTGCCATATGACCAATATATGCACCGTTTCCCTGCTTATTTCCAGCAGGGCAATATGGAATCCAACGGTAAATATGTTGGCCGGGATGGTAAACCAGTTGATTACCAGACTGGCCCAATCATCTGGGGTGAGCCTGGTACTAACGGTCAGCATGCGTTTTACCAGTTGATCCATCAGGGCACCAAATTGGTCCCTTGTGACTTCATCGCACCGGCTATCAGTCATAACCCATTGAGTGACCACCACGCGAAACTGCTGTCTAACTTCTTCGCACAAACTGAAGCGCTAGCTTTCGGCAAAACATTGGATGAAGTGGAAGCTGAATTTGCCGCTGCGGGCAAAACACCTGAGCAAGTGGCTCATGTTGCACCATTCAAAGTGTTCGAAGGTAACCGCCCAACCAACTCTATCTTGCTGCGCGAAATCACGCCGTTCAGCTTGGGTGCATTGATTGCGCTGTATGAGCACAAGATCTTCACGCAAGGGGTTATCCTGAATATCTACTCCTTCGACCAATGGGGTGTAGAGCTGGGTAAACAACTGGCGAATCGTATTTTGCCAGAACTGGCAGGTGATGAAAAAGTCACTAGCCATGACAGTTCTACCAATGCGTTGATTAACCGTTTCAAGAGCTGGCGTTAAGCTTGCGGGCTTAAGCTCTCTGATCCGTGCTTATTAGCCCCTTACTCAGTAAGGGGCTTTTTTTCGGCCCGGATTATTTCACCTACTTTCAATAGGATTATTTATGGCCAAAAATTCGCGCTCGCAGTGGATAGCCAAAAATCTACAGCGTTTACTGAATGTGGGGTTGATTGCATTGGCCGCTATTTTGGTGGTCTTTCTGATAAAAGAAACTTTCCACCTTGGAAAGGTCTTATTCGTCAATAATCAGGATGCATCTTCTTACATGCTGATTGAAGGGATTGTGATTTACTTTCTGTACTTCGAGTTTATTGCATTGATTGTTAAATACTTTGAGTCCGGCTATCACTTCCCACTGCGCTATTTTATTTATATCGGCATCACCGCAATTATCCGCTTGATCATTGTTGATCATGAGAATCCAATTGATACGCTGATTTATTCGGGTTCGATATTGCTGCTGGTAGTGACGTTGTATTTAGCCAATACCGAGCGACTGAAAAGAGAATAGCCCTTCATCCTTGACGCTACAGCGGTGTTAGCTGCACTCATGCACCCGAATCACTTACTTGAGTAAGCTCATCGGGATTTATTCGCTTGCTGCCTTGCTGTAACGCCAATGATTTTGGGTATTATTTGTTTATAGAAATAAAAATGGCGGCCATTACGGCCGCCCTAAAGACACAGTACCAGAGGGAAAAAATACCCTTCTTACTTGAAATTGTAGCGTTGTTTACTGCTCTCTCTCACCCGAATCACTGACTTGAGTCAGCTCATCGGGATTCACTCGTTTGTTGCCTAGCTACAATTCCAATTACTTTGGGTATTGGGTGATGAAATTTTGAATCTTTAACCTTTCACTCCACCGGCCGTGAGGCCACCGACTAGCCAGCGCTGCGCCAGTAAGAAGACGGCGGTGATAGGAATGGCCGATAACACGGCGGCCGCGGCAAAATCGCCCCACAGATAGTTTTGCGGGTTCAAGTATTGCTGCATACCCACTGCCAGGGTGTAACTATTCACATCCCGCAATAGCAATGAGGCGACCGGAACTTCAGTAATGGCGGCAATAAACGACAGAATAAAGACCACGGCCAAAATGGGCACTGACAGTGGCAATAGCACCAGTCTGAAAGCTTGCCATGGCGTTGCTCCGTCCAGGGCCGCGGCCTCTTCCAGTGAATTATCAATGGTTTCGAAATAGCCTTTGATGGTCCAGACGTGCAGGGCAATCCCCCCCATATAAGCAAAAATAACCCCACCATGGGTATTCAACCCGATAAACGGCAGATATTGCCCCAAGCGGTCAAACAAAGCATATAGCGCGACCAAAGACAGCACCGCGGGGAACATTTGGAAGATCAACATTCCTTTCAGCAGGGTACTTTTTCCGCGAAAACGCATGCGCGCAAAGGCGTAAGCACAAGTGGTGGAGAGGGTAACAATCCCAATGGCGGTAATCACCGCAATCTTGATGGAATTCCATAACCACAGCATCACCGGGAACGGCGGCGGTGTCACACTGCCATCGGCGTGTGTCACACTCATACCCAGCGCCAGCTTCCAGTGTTCCCACGATATCTGGTCGGGGATCAAGCTACCGGTGGCGAAGTTGCCGGGCCGCAGTGAAATGGTAATGACCATCAGCAGCGGGAACATAATCAGCGCGATAAAACACAGCATCAGAAAATGAGTGCCTAATAGACGCAAACGCTGGGATTTAGGTTGAACCATGGCCATCTGCATCTCCTCCTTAATCAAAATTCATTTTGCTGGCTTTCAAATTCAGTATCGCGAGTGCGCCTACCAGAATGAAAATCAGTGTTGCGATAGCCGCGGCTAGCCCGAAGTCCTGCCCGCCGCCGCCTTCGAAGGCGATACGGTAGGTGTAGCTGACCAGTAAATCGGTATATCCCGCCGGGGTGGTGGTACCAATCATGTCTGGGCCACCATTGGTCAATAACTGAATCAGTACAAAGTTATTAAAGTTAAAGGCAAAACTGGCAATCATCAATGGCGTTAATGGTTTAATCAGTAAAGGTAAAGTAATGCGGAAGAAGTTCTGGAATGGGCCAGCACCATCCATTGCTGATGCTTCATATAAGTCATCTGGGATCGCTTTCAATAGCCCCATGCACAGAATCATCATATAAGGGTAACCGAGCCAGGTATTGACGATCAGTATCATGCTCTTGGCGGTGATAGGGTCGCTAAACCAGGCCGGTTTGATACCAAACAAATGGTTTAGCATCAGGTTAATTTCACCGAAGCTTTGGTTAAATAACCCTTTAAAAATCAATATCGAGATAAACGCCGGTACGGCGTAAGGCAGGATCAGCAACACCCGATAGACGGCCTTACCTTTCAGGGAATCCCATTGCACGACACAGGCCAGCACCATGCCGACGGCAACTGTCAGCACGACAGTCAGCAATGAGAAGATAATCGTCCAAATAAATATTGAGATGAAAGGCTTCTGAATACCCTCGTCATGCAGTACCCGCAGGAAGTTTTTCCAGCCGATTGTGACGGTAAAACCAGGGCTGAGTTTTTCATTTTCCCACTGACCGTCAGCATTGATTGCCTGGTAAAAGCCAGTATCAAGATTTGGTCGATATATCACACCTGTCTGCTGATTAATCAGTTCCTTACCGTCAGCACCTAGCTTATAGAGTGGGCTGGTTCCTGAGAATTGGCGCAGAGAGCTCATGCGCAGTTCTCCACCACTTGGCAAGATAGCGACTAACCCACTCAGTGCCTGGCGATTTTGGGTAATGATACGCAGAGAGGCGCGTTCGCTCGTTTGCTCAGCACTGGCTGGCGTAACCGGTATTTTTTGCTCGCCAGTGGCATTCAAGCTGAATGGCTCTGAAATCAGGACAGTATTGTCATCCGGATTAGTCAGCTGTAACTGCCATTGGTCATGATTTGGATAAAGACCAAAGGTATAGGTTTTGCCGGTCTGAAACTGCCGGTCCATCAATACGGACTGGGCGCGCTCAAAAGTTAACTGGTTAGTACTGCTGTAGTTGGTAAAAGCAATAGCGATGGTGCAGATCAGAGGGAACAGAACAAATAGCCCCATCCCAGCAACACCAGGGTAAACATAACGCCAGGCATAAGCACGGCGATTGGCAAAGACATACAGCCCCAGACTCACCAGAATCAGCGTCACGATGGCAAAAAGATATTCGCCCTGAGAATACATCAACACGATCAAATAGCAGGTGAATAGACTTAATGTGCCGATAATCAGCCATTTAAGGACATCACTTTGCCACCAGGCGGTTTTCTTTTTACGGCTTTGGTATTCGGTGTGGGATAACTGCATAATGTTCCCTTTCATACTCTTCGTACTTGACGTTACAGCGGTGTTAGCTGCTCTCGTTACTCGGCCCATCCATGGCCCTCGCCTCTTTGAGGCCGCTGCAAGCAGCGTTCAAATCTGCTCCCTGCAGATTTGTCACCCGAATCACTTACTTGTGTAAGTTCATCGGGATTAATGAGCCTCAAAGAGGCTCACCCTACGGGCTAGCATAAATGCTGTTCAAATCGGTTTTCACCGATTTGTCATTCATTGGCTGCCTTGCTGTAACAGCAATTACTTTGAGTATGGTTATAGTGTTACAGCAAGTGGTATCAGGGCACGGCGAACCGCGCCCCTTTTGCAGGTGAAACTATTATTTGACGATACGGGCTGCTGCATCGTTCAGTGCAGCTTCTACAGTTTGACGCCCACTGATGGCGTTTAACACCGCACTGCGGGTTGCATACCAGAAGGCGGCCATTTGCGGAATATTCGGCATGATTTCGCCTTTGGTGGCGTTATCCATAGTGGCCGCAATACGCGGGTCTTTTGCCAGTTGCTCCTGGTATGATTTCAGTGCAACAGCGCCCAGAGGCTTATCTTTATTGACTTCAGCCAGGCCTTGGTCAGTTATCAGATAGTTTTCCAGGAATTCAGTCGCCAGTTCTTTGTTCGGGCTGGCAGCGTTAATACCGGCAGTCAGAACACCCACGAACGGCTTGGAAGGTTGGCCATGGAAGGTTGGCAGCAACGTCACGCCGTAATTGATTTTACTCTTATCAATATTTGACCAGGCCCATGGGCCATTGATGGTCATCGCGGTTTCGCCTTTGTTAAAGGCCGCTTCTGCGATGGAGTAATCAGTATCAGCATTGATGTGTTTGTTCTTCACCAGATCAACAATAAATTGCAGACCCGCTTTCGCACCGGCATTGTTCACGCCGACGTTTTTGACATCATAAACACCGTTTTCAGATTTGAACGCATAACCGCCGTCAGCGGCGATAAGTGGCCAGGTGAAGTAGGGTTCTTGCAGGTTCCACATGATGGCGCTCTTGCCATTCGCACGCAGGGTGGTATCCAGTGCTGGAATTTCTTCCCAGGTCTTCGGGGCTTCTTTGACCAGGTCTTTGTTGTAAATCAGTGACAGTGCTTCGACTGCAATTGGGTAGCCAATCAGCTTGCCGTTAAAGCGCACAGCATCCCACGTGAACGGGAACAGTTTGTCCTGGAAAGCTTTAGACGGGTGCAGTTCGGCCAGCAAGCCAGATTGCGCGTAGCCACCAAAGCGGTCATGTGCCCAGAAGATAATGTCCGGGCCATCGCCAGTGGCAGCCACTTGCGGGAATTTTTCTTCGAGTTTATCTGGATGCTCGATAGTGACTTTGATGCCGGTATCTTTCTCAAATTTCTTACCGACTTCTGCCAGCCCATTATAGCCTTTATCGCCATTAATCCAGATAACCAGCTTACCTTCTTCAATTTTGGCAAAAGCAGAGGAAGAGAGCACCAGCGTGGTTAACGCTGAAAGAGCCAAAACACGTGCGGTCTTACCAATGCCGGATTTTGTGAAGCTGCGAGTCATAATCCAATCCTTTTATCCAATTTTGTGGGTACCGACTTTCTTGTGAGTCATTACATCTATTTATTGCACTGACCAAAGCGTTTATTACAGGGACTAATACATTACGCTGACATATTGAGTCACAACTAGATACAGCATCATCCTCCCCCTCTCTACGCCCCCCGACGAGTTATTGTGACCGACTTAACACTGCGGCCTATTCTGTGGTGTCAGACACAATAATGTAGGTCGAAATTTGCGTGTCAGGTCACGTATTTGTATTTGTGATGGAACTTCTGCTCGCGGTGGTCGTTCCCTCATCCTCCCATCTCCTCCCCCATGAAAAACTTTGTTACGGATGATTACCAAATAGTGGCACTCCCGCATTATCGCCGTCATTGAAACAGCGTCACCAACCAAATGGGGTTGTTCGGTTAATTATCACCCAGGCAGATCAGGACGTTGCAGCGTTAACCAACGTGCGGCCCTATACTCACGCCGCGACGTCGTCCGGGGCAACCTTGCTAAGGCATGGCGGTACGGCGCGCAGCAAGAGAGTCATCAGGGGGCTGGGAGTCATCGATGGGTCATGCCGGAATTTGCTTCCGCCATTTTTCTTCAGTCAGGTTCATATGAAAAGTTGTTTGCGTAAGCAAAGGAGTAACAGATGGCTAATGTAACGCTGAGCGGCGTTTATAAGGCCTTTGGTGAGGCTGTGATTTCCAGAGACATCAATTTGGAAATCGATGACGGTGAGTTTGTTGTTTTTGTTGGGCCATCCGGGTGTGGAAAGTCAACGCTGTTGCGGATGATTGCCGGTCTTGAAGACATTACGTCGGGTGAGTTGTTGATTGGTGGTAAGCGGATGAATGAGGTGCCGCCATCTGAACGCGGTATCGGCATGGTGTTCCAGTCATATGCGCTGTATCCCCATCTGTCTGTAGCAGAGAACATGTCTTTTGGCCTGAAGTTGGCCGGTGTGAAAAAAGCAGAAATTAACCAACGGGTGAATCAGGTAGCTGAAGTGCTGCAACTGGCTCACCTGCTGGAACGTCGGCCTAAAGCGCTATCAGGTGGTCAGCGTCAGCGTGTTGCCATCGGCCGTACCTTGGTCGCAGAGCCGGATGTTTTTCTGCTCGACGAACCGCTTTCCAACCTGGATGCCGCACTGCGGGTTCAAATGCGCATCGAGATATCGCGCCTGCATAAGCGCCTGCAACGCACCATGATTTACGTCACCCACGATCAGGTCGAAGCCATGACCTTGGCCGACAAAATTGTGGTGTTGGATGCGGGCAATGTGGCGCAAGTCGGTAAGCCACTGGAACTGTACCACTATCCAGCTAACCGCTTTGTCGCGGGCTTTATCGGCTCGCCAAAAATGAATTTTTTACCGGTTAAAGTGACCGCCGTTGAACCTCATCAGGTGCAGATCGAACTGCCCAATCCTAATGGCCAGTTAGTGTGGCTGCCGGTGGAAGGTGAGCGAGTTCATGTCGGTGCAAATATGTCTTTGGGTATCCGCCCGGAACATCTGCTGCCAAGCAGTGCCTCTGAAGTGACGCTGGAAGGCGAGATTCAGGTGGTAGAGCAACTGGGTAATGAGACTCAAATTCACATCCAAATCCCTGCAATACGTCAAAACCTGGTCTACCGCCAGAACGACGTGGTGCTGGTAGAAGAAGGTGCAACATTCGCCATCGGTCTGCCGCCATACCGTTGTCATCTGTTCCGTGAAGATGGCACTGCGTGTAAGCGATTGTACCAAGAACTGGGCGTCTAGTTACCACGACGGTCAGTTTCGGAAAATGTTAAGCACGCATGCCGACAGGCAAATATAACAGGAGATTACTGATGACTACTCTGCGCAAGTTACCGATAGCACTGGCTGTTGCCGCTGGTGTCCTTTCCACTCAAGCTATGGCTGTTGATTTCCACGGGTATGCACGTTCTGGTATCGGCTGGACGGGTAGCGGCGGTGAACAGCAATGTTTCAAAGCAACCGGTGCTCAAAGTAAATACCGTCTGGGTAACGAATGTGAAACTTATGCGGAAATTAAATTAGGCCAAGAGTTGTGGAAAGAAGGTGACAAGAGCTTCTACTTAGATACCAACGTGGCGTATTCCGTTTCGCAACAAAATGACTGGGAATCCACCGAACCGGCATTCCGTGAAGCCAACGTGCAGGGTAAGAATCTCATTGAAGCATTACCGGGCTCGACTATCTGGGCGGGTAAACGTTTCTATCAACGTCATGACGTCCATATGATTGACTTCTATTACTGGGATATTTCTGGCCCAGGTGCAGGTATAGAGACCATTGATCTGGGCTTCGGTAAATTATCGCTAGCAGCAACCCGTAACTCAGAAGCCGGTGGCTCAAGTGCCTGGATTGATAATGCACGTAAAGATGCGGACCACACCGCCAACGATGTGTTTGACATCCGTTTAGCCGGTTTAGAAACTAACCCAGGCGGCACATTAGAGTTTGGTGTGGATTATGGCCGCGCCAATACCCAGAAAGATTACGCGTTAGCCAAAGATGCTTCTAAAGATGGTGTGATGCTCACCGTTGAGCATACCCAAAGCATGATGGGCGGCTTTAACAAGTTCGTGGTGCAATATGCCACCGATGCCATGACATCAGCACAATCAGGTCACTCCGAAGGCGCAAACGTTAATAACAACGGCCACAGACTGCGGGTTATCGACCACGGTGCCATTAACCTGGCTGAGAAGTGGGACATGATGTATGTCGGCCTGTATCAGGATACTGATTGGGACAATAACAACGGCACCACTTGGTACAGCTTGGGTGTGCGCCCAATGTACAAATGGACGCCAATCATGAGTACCTTGCTGGAAGCCGGCTACGACAATGTTAAATCACAAAAAACTGGCGAGCGTAACGGTCAGTACAAACTGACTTTGGCACAACAATGGCAGGCAGGTGACAGCATCTGGTCTCGTCCGGCGATCCGTGTCTTCGCAACTTATGCTAACTGGGATGAGAAGTGGGGCTATAACGATGTTCGTGGTAGCGCGGACAATGGCTTAGCGCAAAACGGTACTATTGGTACCAACAGCCGCGGCAAAAATAACGAAGTCACCTTCGGCGCGCAATTCGAAGCCTGGTGGTAACAGCAGTGATGCAGCCGCCCTTGGGGGCGGCTGTTCTGTTTGCTGAAGTATGACGGAATTAATTGGTTAACTTTGCCGACCTTGCCTGTGCACAGTTAGCGCTGACGCTCAATGTACGAGGGTACAATAATGAAAAAGAATCTGCTGACACTCTGTCTGGCATTGGCTTTAGGGGTCACCGCACCTCTGGCTGTGCATGCGGAGTCAACCATTTCTCCGGCGAATGTATCTATCGCGCCAACGATTAGTACAGCGACTTTACAACAGTTGCCCTGGCAGCCCTTAGTGCCCCCGGCGACGCAAGATATCAAGCTCACGACCTCCAGCCCGCAAATCTCTCAAGGGAATGTGGAAGGGTCGGTGGCCGCTTTTGCTTTACCTGCCGATCGTGGATCAATGGAGATCACACTGAGCAGCTTAGTCACTGATAACCAACTATTTTCCCCGAGCGTTTTGGTATTAGACGAACAAATGCGCCCGGCGGCTTATTATCCTTCCAGCTATTTCACTTATGAAAAAGCGGGCATCATGACCAGCGATCGGCTGCAAGGCGTAATGAAACTGACTCCGGCATTGGGGCAAAAACAGATCTATCTGTTGGTGTACACCACCCGTGAGGACCTGGCTAAAACGACCAAACTTCTTGACCCAGCCAAAGCTTACGCCATGGGCGTGGGCAATGCCGTACCGGATATTCCAGACCCGATTGCCAAACATACCCCGACCGGAAATTTGAGAATTAAAGCCACTGCCGAGCAAGGCATGGGTAACATCATGATTGGCTTGATACAGTCAGCCCCGGCGTCGACGCCAGTGGTGGTGGGCAGCGCTGTTCAACCTGCGCTAGCCGCAGCACCTGCGCCAGCAAAACCGACAGAGCCGATGCTGAGCGAGACTGAAAACTACTTCAACCAGGCGATTAAAGACGCGGTGAAATCCGGTGATGTCGATAAAGCGCTGAAATTGTTGAACGAAGCGGAACATTTGGGCTCAACTTCAGCCCGAAAAACCTTTATTGGTAGTGTAAAAGGCAAGGGGTAAATCCCGGCACTGCTGAATATGGCTGGATGATTGGTGCGCCTTGGCGCACCTTTTTTCGTTTAGATTTATACCCGTCAGTAGGTAGAGAGACAAAAGATAAGTAAGAATCTGTGAGGCTAATAATTTAAACGATATCGGTATCTTGGATGGCATGTTGGGGTCATATCAAAAGGCTCCTTATTGTTCAGCTATTCAATTAAAGGAATGGGTTGATGTTGAAGGAAATCCAACTGTGTTCATGGGATACAACATCGTCGTGCTCGACGCCATTCGCCTCTCAACTGTGGTTCCCGCCGATATCAGAAGATAATATTGCGCTGCTAACCATGAGTTCGATCATGGCTCAACTGACCTACCTTATGGAGGAAAAAGCCTTACCCTTAAAAGTGACGGCACGAGATGATGTGCTGTTAGAACAAATGGCAAAAGAGTTACCTAATGTCAGTTCTACTGCGGATCCGGTGTTTAGCCACGCGATGCAGCTCATTGAACGATCCAGAGAATTGGACCAGCAAACGTGGATTAGACAATTTCCAGAAATCAGTGATGCCCGAGTGGGGAGAATTGTCGATTTTTATTTACAACTTCATGATGTTGAAGGTATGGAGTATGCCGCTAACTTAGATGATTTAACGCGTTTAAGGCCCGGATTAACGCCTGCTCAAGGGTATGAAAAGGCTCGAATTATCAGTTTGGAACGGGAAACTCTTTTTAGGTTGCATCAGAAAGGATGGGCGCTTTCTCAAGATGAAAAACTCACGCCACTTGCCGCTCTTAGCCTTGCCTGGCGGCTATATCAACAGGATAAGCTCACGTTGGCTGAGTTATCAGCCGCAATTTATCAACCTGAAAATAAAGAGATCCAGCTTCAGGCTGCGCTACTTTACAACTATTCCCATTATGGCAATCGCTATGGTGAAATAGCAGAGATTCCCACTGCGGATTTGAGCAATTGGGAACTGGATCAACTGGGTTTGCCTGAACAGCCGGTTGCCAGAGCTGTCACGGCGTTAAGAGTTATCCATGAAGGAATGAATGATCCGCCGGCGATATTGCTCTCAGCGCAGGCTTATCTGGCCAATGGATTTGCCCCGAGAAATGCCCAAGGGAGCTACCTGAAAAGGCAATCACCCGAATTGGCAGAGATGATTTTAAACGGGTGCGTCAAGATTGGGTTTGATATCTGTAGCCAGCAGGACTTCACACAATTTCTCGATTTTGAGCACGCCGTCGGCAGTCTGGCATTCTCACTCAAAATCACGCTCAAGTTGCATTATCAATTGCAAGGCAAAGCCCTTGTTGAACTGGAAGGCAAGACTACCGAGCAACTGTATACGTTGTTGCTTCAGGAAGAAGCGCAGTTACATCAAGCCGGTGGCGGGCGCTACAGCCCGACGGCTATCTTCTTATCTCATTTCAGTCAATCCAATGAAATCGAACCTCTCACCTTGGATCAAGCGGCACTGGCTATCAAACGCACTGGCGGATCTATTGATGTATCCCATTTGTCTGAAGATGCTCAAACGGCCTTTAATAGCATAAAACAATTGGCAGACAACATTGTTGCTGACACAGCTATAGATTTGGAATATGAGCGGTTTGAGGTAGAGCTTAAAGCACTGGCTCAATTTTTGGGGCCAGACCAGCGCTTATACATTCTGGCGCATGACCGACTTTATAAAACCGAACCAGAAAAAATAGAACGACAGTTAAATTATCTCGATAGGCGTTTAGCTTATCGTCATTCTCCCGCTGCGTTTGATGACGATCAGGCGATCAGAGAGATTCTGGTCGAAAATAAGGTAAAGGACATTTATTTTCCCCGGCAATATATTTACCGCCAGGACCCCCAGTTTGGTGCTGCAGAGAAAAAAGTCGATTCACCTTTTGACGAATTCAAACGGCGACGGGATGCGAGTGATCGTACTGTTGCCAATATGTCGCTGATCGGCAATAACGGCAGGCTGATTGACGTGGTCAAAACGATGAAAGCGAAAAAAGATGAATACCATGTGCGAATCAAATCTCATCCAGCAATCCGGGCTCAGGCAATAGAGATATTAATTACCGAGGGCCAGCGGCCAGTGGGGGAGGTACTGAAAAATAAAATCAATGCCCTTACCAGGGACTACTTGCCAGAGTCAGAGAATGCGCGTTTTTGGCGTAATGCCTGGGCATCGTTAGAAGAACATTGGGTGTGCAAACTCCCGTTACCGAACCCGATGTGTACCATCGCCCGAGTCGAAGGGCCGCGTTCTCGCCACGAAAATGAGAATATGGCAGCAGGTATGGTGGCGATGTTGATGGAGGCAGGTCAACTCAGGGGAATGGAGCGCGGGGTGAAGTTGATTGAACCCCTTTCGCAGGGCACCGCCGCATCAGGTTTTCCTGAGCTATCACCCACGGCGACTGAACTTGATCGCCAAATGATACCAAGCCCACACGGAAAGCCAATTGAAGTGCAACGGGTTGAACTTAACGATCCACAAATAGCAGATGGAATGCGTGAGGCGTGGGTCAGACAGGGGAGCAGCGGTGCTTATTATTGGGAAGTTGATTTAGCCACTGGTAAGGACTTGGGCGTTGTTTTGAAATTCGGCCCCGAATTTACGCGACAAGGCAGGCTTCTTGGTGGCGGGCCATCCTTATCAAAAACGACTAATCCTGACTTTAATCCTGAAATTAAATTAGGTAAACACATTGGCAGTGGATTGACGGCTGAAGTTTATCTGGATGCCAATAACCCCGGTTTTGTTTTAAAGAAAATATTGACACGAGATAGTGCGTTTATAAACCGTGTCTTCACGAAAGAAGTTGAGTTTTTTAATCGATTCTACGGCGAAGGCTCTGCCGAGTTAATTAGTGCTGATAATCAATACTATATAAGAATGTATCGTGTGCCAGGCAAAATGCTAACGCAGATTAAGACCAAGATTTACCCGGCCAATGCGAGAGAGCGATTTTTAAGCATGATGGATGATTTAGGGCGCTACAACAGTATCCATAATGATTTGAACTTTAATAATGTTTTATATGATAAGAAAACTAACACCTTTTATCCTATCGATTTCGGTAACGCAGATGAAGGATATTATTCACCAAGGGATCAGGATAACGGCCAGCAACCTTGGGGAATCAAGATGAGGGTTGGATTTATCCTTGAGCATATTGAGAAGTATACGCGTCATTAGGCCGTTCATTTTGTTGATGGTATTAAAAAGTAACCTGATGTCGCCGGAGGCCCATTCTGCGCTACAATGGCTCTCTATTGACGAATTTGCGGGGATAGATTTTTTTATCCCCGGCAGGGAGTGGTATGTCTACCGGCGATGCATCAATTATAAAGCCTATCCAATGGTGTGCTATTGAGCAGCCGAATCTACCAGTCGCAATCGCGGATTGGTTGATGGAATTAGGCTCAATGACCCGACGTTTTGAGCAGCATTGTCAGCAGGTTCATGTCGAGCCACAACGGGAATGCTTTATTACACGTAATGCATTAGGTGAAGATGCTGAACATCTGCCGGTAAGT
This sequence comes from Yersinia sp. LJYL362, assembly GCF_048323875.1. Classification (NCBI taxonomy): domain Bacteria; kingdom Pseudomonadati; phylum Pseudomonadota; class Gammaproteobacteria; order Enterobacterales; family Yersiniaceae; genus Yersinia; species Yersinia sp. LJYL362. The sequence goes on along the minus strand of NZ_JBLWEX010000288.1, from coordinate 16,979 downwards.
GAGCGCTATTGGCTGCGCGAGATTGTGTTGTGTGGGGATAATGAACCGTGGTTGCTTGGGCGCACGGTTATCCCAGAGGAGACATTGTCGGGTTCGGATCGGGCGCTGGTGGATTTAGGGACATTACCCCTTGGGCGTTATTTATTTGGTGGCAACAATTTAACCCGGGATTATATTCAAGTTGGGCGGCAGGATGAGCTTTGGGCACGCCGTTCGTTGCTGCGCTTGTCAGGTAAGCCCCTGTTACTGACTGAGGTTTTTTTACCCGCCTCGCCGCTATATTCGATTTAAGAGGCGGTGAGATTTTGGAGAGTGAGAAATTGAAGGGAAGTCATGTTCAAAGCAAATGGCGGGCTTATTGCCGTTTGATGCGTATAGATAAACCCATTGGCTCATTATTACTGTTGTGGCCAACGCTCTGGGCATTATGGTTGGCGGGGAAAGGTATTCCCGATACCAAAATATTGATTGTTTTTGTCTTGGGCGTCTTTTTCATGCGCGCCGCTGGGTGTGTCGTCAATGATTATGCTGATCGGCACATTGACGGTTTTGTGAAACGTACCGCATCGCGGCCATTACCTAGCGGCCTTATCAGTGAGAAAGAAAGCAAAGTCCTGTTTGTCGTCTTGGTATTGCTCTCGTTTGGGCTGGTATTAACGCTCAATAGCATGACTATATGGCTGTCACTGGCCGCACTGGCATTAGCCTGGGTTTATCCCTTTATGAAGCGGGTTACGCATCTGCCTCAGGTGGTCTTGGGCGCGGCCTTCGGTTGGTCAATCCCAATGGGATTTGCCGCCGTGAGCGAAAGTTTACCTTTGGTCTGCTGGTTACTTTTATTGGCTAATATCTGCTGGACGGTGGCTTATGACACCCAATATGCGATGGTTGACCGTGATGACGATCTGAAAATTGGCGTCAAATCTACTGCGATTTTGTTTGGTCAACAGGACAAGCTGATTATTGGTTTGCTGCAACTGGCAACGCTGGTACTGATGGTGACTATTGGCTGGCTGATGAATCTTGGCGGAGCATTTTATTGGTCAATTCTGCTGGCAGGTGCGTTGTTTGTCCACCAACAGAAGATGATTGCCGGGCGCGAACGTGATCCCTGTTTCCGTGCATTCTTGAACAATAATTATGTGGGATTGGTGTTGTTTCTTGGGATTCTTATTAGCTATTGGCAGTAAATCTGCAACCAGGATACAGTTAAAAAAATGGCCAGAGGATGAATCTGGCCATTTTTGTTTAACCCTGTAGCTCAGTGCTGCAAGGCGTTAGTTCTCTTCTTTATCCTCTGCCTCGGGTTCTGGCAGCAGGTTATTGGTTTCTGCCGGCATACTGACACTTTCAATCGTCAGTTTCACTTCCGGTGTCATCAATGCACTCAGCATATTGTAAACCTCCAGCGTATGTTCCTGAATCGCATCGCCGCTATCACTGATATAACCCTCTTCGCGCAATGTGCCTACCAGTGTTGAGAACACGGCTTTATCGAAGAATTCCGGTGCGTTAATCCCATGCAGAACAGACAAACGCTGCGCCATAATGCGGCTCTCTTTCTCCAGCGCCCCCCGATTGATGCTTGGGTTCGCACTGAGTAACGAAAGAGTAATTGCATAGCGTTGCAGGGTTTCGCGCACCCCAGCCGCCAGTAATTGCAGTGGGCGAATACGGGCTGGGTTCAGCACTAACTCGTTCCCTTTGTCGCAAATCAACTGCTGGCGCGCCAGTTCATCAATCAGCGTATCCAGGGTCTGTGGCAGTTGCTCTTTGCTGTAATGCAGGAATAACTCAGCTTTCAGCATTGGGTAGATCATACTGATTTGACGTAACAATTCGGCACGGGTAATGCGTCGTTGGTACATGACCATGCTGGCAATAAGTGATGGCAAGATAAGCAAGTGCTGGATATTGTTGCGATAGTAGGTCATCAGCACGGCTTGTTCCCGTGGCAAGATGATAATGTCACCAATATTGTCTTTCTCGACCTCAAACTTATTCATATTCAAGGCGTGATTAAGTAACTCTTCCGGCGTTTTATCCGGCACGGTGACGTCTTTCGCATAAGGCACATTGCGCATCAGCTGCAAGTAGCAATCCAATTGCTCAAGTAACTGCTCGCGGGTGAGTGAGCGCTGACGTGACGCTAACAATGCGGTAGAGCACAAGTTCATGGCATTGGCCGCCGCCGCATTGTTAATTCGGACCATAATCTGACCGGCCAAATCATTCACCGCTGGCGTCAACCAGCTTGGGCGTTGTGCTTCAATAGGGTCGATAGCATCACGCCATTGCGGCACATTAGTATTCAGATAAGTGGTCAACGGGATAGGCTCACCAAAGTTGACGTAGCCCTGACCGAGATTGCGCAGCTTGCGCAAGCCCCGCAGCATCTGCAACAGGCTCTCTTTCTCTTTGGTCGCGCCACGTAGCTCTTTGGCGTAAGTCCCCACTTCCATCACATGTTCGTAGCCGATATAAATCGGCACCAAGGTGATTGGGCGTGAACCGCCGCGCAACATCGCCTGTATGGTCATCGACAGCGTGCCGGTTTTGGGCTCCAGCAGGCGGCCAGTACGTGAGCGCCCACCTTCAACAAAGTATTCCACTGAATAACCACGGGTGAACAGCTCGCCCAGATATTCACGGAACACGGTTGAATAGAGTTTGTTGCCTTTAAATGTGCGACGGATAAAGAATGCACCCAGGCGGCGGAAAATCGGGCCGGCAGGCCAGAAATTGAGATTAATACCGGCGGCGATATGCGGCGGCACCAGCCCTTGATGATAAAGCACATAGGAGAGCAGCAGATAATCCATGTGGCTGCGATGGCAAGGCACATAGACAATCTCATGGCCATCTTGTGCCAACTGCCGTACACGCTCCGCGTTATGGACATTAATCCCCTGATACAAGCGGTTCCACGTCCAGCTCAATACCCTGTCCGACAGACGCACGGCTTCATAAGAGAAGTCGGCGGCAATTTCTTCCATCAGCGTTATGGCGTTTTGCTGTGCTTTCTCATGGGAAATTTTCTTGGTGCGAGCTTCGTCGGCAACCGCTTTTTCAATCGCTTTGGAGGTTAACAGCTTCTTGAACAGGTCTTGACGCGCCGGTAGGCTTGGGCCAACCGCAGCCAACCGCTGACGCGAGAAGTGCATCCGCGCAACACGTGCCAGTTTGTGGGCAATTGTTTTATCTGTACCATGCTCACTGGCCATCCGGCGCAGTGAAACCGTGGTTGAGAAACGCACGAAACTATCGCGGCCCAGCCACAATACAGCAAAGAATTTCTGCACGCCGTTCAGTACGCGCAGATGTGGCGTACCGTGGCCTTCACGCCCAGGAGAGCGGCCAAACATCACCGATACCGGTAGCATTTGGATATCCAGCGCTGGGTTATTGCGATGCAGATCGAGATAATCGTGGAATAACTTTACCGATTCCTGCTTCGGGGCGTAATAGCGAAACACCCTCGGGCCGTTATCGATAAAGACATGGCTGGGAAGCTGCACGCCATCGATTTCCAATGGAATCAATGGGTCGGGCAGATCCTGTGCCTGACACTGCGCTCGCAAAGTCAGTAAATCAGCCTTAGAATTGTAAGGCAAAACGTACAGAATAGGACGAGACGGGTCTAACCCTAACTCAGTCACAGGATCTGCCGGAATAACCTTGCTTTTTACCAACAGTTTAAGTGGTAAATTCAATAACTTATAATATATTTTACGCCAACCTGACATAACTACATGAAGCCTCTTGTTAGCAATTCGTCGCAAGGATACCAGAAACTGGTTTGGAGATCTGTGGTGATAAGACAACAGAAAGCGGCAAAAATCATCATTAACTTAAGATAAAGGCAATAAAATATGGCGAATCAGTCAACAGGATTAACCCGAATCTATAAAGCAGCGGGTTATTCTGTGAAAGGCTTAACTGCAGCCTGGAAAAATGAAGCCGCATTTCGCCAAGAAGCTGTGGCTGCCATACTCGCTATCATACTGGCCTTCTGGCTGGATGTAGATGCCACAGCACGCATTTTATTGATCGCGAGTGTGGTGTTAGTCATCATTGTTGAAGTGATCAATAGCGCGATTGAAGCGGTGGTGGACCGCATCGGCAGTGAGCTGCACGAATTATCAGGTCGGGCTAAGGATATGGGGTCGGCGGCTGTATTTTTGTCCATTTTGTTGGCCCTATTTATATGGATAACAGTGCTATGGCAACATCTTGGCTAAGAATGCAACCAACAACGCTGTGGATGTAAACAGTGATTAATCCCTGTTTTTATTCACTCTTTGGTTCCCAATACCCGCTTACCTGTATATACTCACAGCAAGACTGTATAAACAAACAGGGGGCGGAATGAAAGCACTTACTACCAGACAGCAAGAGGTTTATGACCTTGTGCGCGATCACCTATCGCAAACAGGTATGCCACCGACCCGTGCCGAAATTGCGCAGCGTCTGGGGTTTCGCTCTCCTAACGCCGCTGAAGAGCATTTAAAAGCACTGGCCCGTAAGGGCGTTATTGAGATTGTCTCCGGCGCTTCTCGTGGTATCCGTCTATTGATGGAAGAAGAAGATGGTTTGCCACTAATTGGCCGAGTTGCCGCAGGTGAGCCACTATTAGCGCAGCAGCATATTGAAGGGCATTATAAAGTCGATCCTTCTATGTTTAAGCCGAGCGCAGATTTCTTGCTGCGGGTGAATGGAATGTCGATGAGAGATATCGGTATTCTGGACGGCGACTTGCTGGCAGTACATAAAACTCAAGATGTGCGTAATGGGCAAGTGGTTGTTGCGCGTATTGATGATGAAGTAACAGTAAAACGCTTGAAAAAACAAGGTAATATCGTACAGCTTCTGCCTGAAAACAGTGAGTTCCAGCCGATTGTGGTCGATCTGCGTGAACAAAATTTCACTATTGAAGGACTGGCCGTTGGTGTCATCCGCAATGGCGATTGGATCTGATTTTAGTTGTTCATATATACCCTTCAGTATGAAGGGTATATAGCCTATTTTAATGCCTTTCATATTTCCCCTTATTTAGTTTGAGAACATTCCGATAATAAGTTATTACTTTCTGTTTTAACTGAATATTACGAGACTTTACTTTCTGTTTATTACTCAAGTGATAGTGATTAATATTAATCTGACTGTAATTATCAGTATCCTCTGCTACAGTTATTAATACGGTAAGCGAAGCAACAAATTTAAATTGTTTACCGTATTGTATTAAATAAACTGACTAATCCCAAGGTAACGGAGATATTATGAATAAAGATCAAGCCGACGGTAACTGGAAGCAGTTTAAAGGTAAAGTGAAAGAGAAATGGGGCAAGCTGACCGATGATGACCTGACCGTCATTGAAGGTAAGCGTGACCAACTGGTGGGTAAAATCCAGGAGAAATACGGCTACCAGAAAGAGCAAGCCGAGAAAGAAGTTAAAGCCTGGGAAGACCACAGCAAATATCGCTGGTAGCAGCGTTAAACGGAATTAAACTAATATCGATATAAATAAATCTGGTTTCTGGTATCCATAGAATAATTATTTATTAAATAACCTTTAGTTTTTATATTTTTTACACTAAAACTTAGTGGTGGCATTAATTATTAATAATATTCTAGAGGTATCCTATTTATATCGAATTGACACAAGGAAGTGTCTTATTTTATTTAAAAGCCACTTTTATTCTCTACGGTTATTATATTCTACTCATATTTATCCTGCCGCCTATCTGGCGACAGTCTGCTTCTACTGTCAGGGGCTATTTCTTTTTTGTCACAATTGAATGGTCGTGATCACAATGTTCGTGGCTTTCACATGCTTCGACTTCCCCACATTCAGCACATAAACCATGAGCTTCAACCACCGTATGGCGCAGGGTAAAACCCGACTGTTTTGCTAACAGTGCCAATGCTTCTTCAATGCCGACAGTGGTTCGTTCTGTCACTATCTTGCAGCGATCGCAGATAAAAAGCGCAGAAGTATGGGTTGGTTCTTCAAAGTGGTGACACAGCACATAGCTGTTTGCGGACTCCACACGGTGAATAAACCCCTGCTCAAGCAAGAAATCCAATGCGCGGTAAACGGTAGGAGGCTTGGCTTGCGGCTCGGAAACACGCAGCAGATCTAATAGATCATAGGCGCTGATTGCACCGGGTTGTTGTGCCATTAATCTTAATACTTCAAGACGTTGCGGTGTCAGCCGGACGTTACGTTGTTGGCACAGGCTTTCAGCTTGGGCAAGCAGCTTTTCCTGATTGATAGGGTTCATCATGTACATCCCGCAGCATTTGAATGATATCGATTTTATCATATTTACGGCTAATCGCCGATAGATGAAAAAATAGGATGCGGCGGAGTGTCACAACTTTAGGAAGTCGCAGCCGTTACCCGCAGATTTCCACACGTTGAGTCACAACACTCACTCAGGCTGCCATCGCAAAGTTCTATGGTATAATCACGGATTCCTTCCCATTGTTTGTTTTGCTCAATGAGTCATATCAATGGGTAATTGATGCAGTCATAACCGATGAAACTACAGTAAATGCACGAAGCTCAGACTTTTTCCAGCCCCCAGGCCGATAAGCCACATTATCCCCTCCAGCGTTTCTCCGTCGCGCCGATGCTCGACTGGACAGATCGTCATTGCCGTTATTTTCACCGTTTGTTGACCAAACAGGCTTTGTTGTATACCGAAATGGTCACCACCGGTGCCATTATCCACGGCAAAGGGGATTATCTGGCTTATAGCGAGCAAGACCATCCCGTCGCATTACAGCTGGGGGGCAGTGATCCGCAGGCATTAGCCCATTGTGCCAAGCTGGCTGAGCTTCGCGGATACAATGAAATAAACCTGAATGTAGGTTGCCCGTCTGACCGAGTGCAAAACGGCCGTTTTGGTGCTTGTTTGATGGCTGAGGCCAGCTTGGTGGCTGATGGCATAAAAGCCATGCGTGATGTGGTTTCTATCCCCGTTACGGTGAAAACCCGCATCGGGATTGATGAGTTGGATAGCTATGAGTTCTTGTGTGAATTCGTGCAAACCGTCGCTGAACGTGGAGAGTGTGATATTTTCACCATCCATGCGCGTAAGGCCTGGCTCTCAGGATTGAGTCCGAAAGAAAACCGCGAAGTGCCACCGCTGGATTATGAGCGGGTTTATCAGCTTAAACGTGATTTCCCTGCACTGACCATTGCCATTAACGGTGGTGTGAAAACGCTGGCTGAAGCCAAAGAGCATCTCAAACATGTTGATGGGGTGATGATGGGACGTGAAGCTTACCAAAACCCCAGTATTTTGACGCAAGTGGACCGCGAATTGTTTGATTCTAATGCGCCGGTGGTCGACAGCGTTAAAGCGGTTGAGGCGCTCTTTCCTTATATCGAGCAAGAACTGTCGCGCGGAGCCTATTTGGGGCACATTACCCGCCATATTTTGGGTATCTTCCAAGGGGTCCCTGGCGCGCGCCAATGGCGTCGTCATCTGAGTGAGAATGCGCATAAACCTGGGGCTGACGTTTCAGTCGTGGAACAGGCGCTGGCGCTCGTCACCCGCCCGCAGCATAGTTTGTAATAATATGACTATAAGTTAGTGAAATTGACCATGCCTGCCTGTTTCTCTGGCAGGCTTATTTTTATCTAAAATAAACAAATTCAATTGGTTATCTGTTCCCTCTAGATTGGCACGTTTCTTGTAATAGTCTTGATAAAACCCCCAGCGATATCATCTATTGAATGATGCGGCGGCGGGAAAGAGATAATTACTAAGGAGCTATCCATGTTCGAAATTCTTTTTGTGATTGGTTTTTTCATCATGTTGATGGCGACCGGTATCTCCTTGTTGGGCATATTTGCAGCTTTAGTGGTAGCGGCAGCTTTTATGATGCTAGGGGGTTTATTTGTGATGATGATTAAACTGCTGCCATGGTTGATACTGGCCGTTGTGGTGGTCTGGATATGGCGTTCGATGCAGAAACCGGTAGTCAGGCGTTATTAAAATTTTGCTATCTTGCGGGGGCGATCACAGGCTGAAAGTTTAGTCGTGCGAATTGGTGGGAAAACGTATTTTTTCCCAAACGAGCTTGCTAGGATGCAAGCCGATACGTTTTCGGTATCACATTTTCATCCCTGTCAGAGGTAAAAATAGCCGTAAAAACGGCACGTTCATTTAAGTGAACATGGCTCTGACAGAATACCACGCTGTACCCCTACAAGTGCATCAAAGAAAGCGTTGTGACAAAGGGCTCCTTAATCGGAGCCCTTTGTTTTTACAGAATATTATTAATGTTGTGTAGCCTAAGGGATCAGCAAACTCGAACCTGTGGTTTGACGGCTTTCTAATACTTCATGGGCGCGGCGTGCATCACTCAGCGGGAACTGCTGAGCTTTAGCGACATCCACATTAATCGCACCACTGATAATTAATGAAAATAGCTCACGGCTGGCACTTTCCAACTCTTGTCGGTTAGTGACATAGGCATTGAGGGATGCTCGGGTTACATACAGCGAGCCTTTTTGGTTGAGTATGGCAAGGTCTACCCCTGTCACGGGGCCAGAGGCATTACCAAAGCTCACCATCAAGCCTCTGCGTTTAAGGCTATTGAGTGAGTCCAGCCAGGTGCTTTTACCCACCGAGTCATATACCACATCCACCTTTTCGCCATTTGTCAGTTCAGCTACGCGCTCAGCGATATTTTCTTTGCGATAGTTTATGGTTGCCCAAGCACCTTTAGCTTTTGCCAATTCCGCTTTTTCATCAGAGCCGACGGTGCCTATCAGTTTTGCACCTAAGGCTTTCGCCCATTGGCACGCAATCAGCCCGACACCACCTGCTGCCGCATGGAATAAGAACACTTGGCCGGGTTTGATTTCATAGGTTTGGCGTAGTAAATATTGAACGGTCAGCCCTTTAAGAAATGAAGCGGCGGCTTGTTCAAAAGAGATTTGCTCAGGGAGCAGGGCAATTTTATTCGCATCGACATTATGGATTTCGCTGTAAGCACCAAGAGCCGATTGCGCATATACCACCCGGTCGCCGACTTTTATCGCGCTAACCGCAGAACCGACTTGGGTAACAATCCCTGCGGCTTCTGTTCCCAGCCCACTCGGGAAGTGTGACGGTGGATAAAGCCCAGTGCGAACATAGGTATCGATATAGTTAATTCCGATAGCTTTATTTTCGACCTGAACTTCATGTGCCGCGGGGGCCGCTGGCGTGAAATCGAGATATTGCAATACTTCCGGCCCACCCGTGGTGCTAAATTGAATATGCTTTGCCATGTTAGCTCCTCAAAATAAGTGTATTTTCTCCTTACAGAGTTCTACACGAGGTGCCGACATCTTGCTAATACCGATAAGTAATAGGGAATTCATAATTACCCATCGGGCTTCATCGCGTATACTAAGCGGCACTATTTTCCTATCGCAACCATTATCCTGGCGCAATAATAGAGGTAAAGAACACTTTTCATGGCAGCAAAAAAACCAACCAACAATATGACAGAGCCACGCGATCGCCAGATGGAAGGGCTGAAACTCCCGCCTCATTCGCTGGAGGCAGAGCAGTCCGTGTTGGGCGGTTTGATGCTGGATAACGAGCGCTGGGATAACGTTTCTGAGCGCGTAGCCAGCAATGACTTTTTCAGCCGCCCGCATCGCCGGATCTTTACTGAAATGCAGCGCTTGCTGGAAAACAGCAAGCCGATCGATTTGATCACCTTGTCTGAATCGCTCGAACAAAAAGGTGACTTAGATTCGGTAGGGGGCTTTGCCTACCTGGCCGAATTATCAAAAAATACACCCAGTGCTGCGAACATCGGTGCTTATGCTGATATCGTCCGCGAACGTGCGGTAGTTCGTGAAATGATCTCGGTGGCTAATGAAATTGCTGATGCCGGCTACGATCCCCAAGGGCGTAGTAGTGAAGATCTGCTGGATCTGGCGGAATCTAAAGTGTTCCAAATTGCCGAAAGCCGGGCAAATAAAGATGAAGGGCCGAAGAGTGTCGATCAGATCCTCGAAGCCACGGTGGCACGAATTGAACAGCTTTATCAGCGGCCACATGATGGCGTTACCGGGGTTTCAACCGGTTTTACCGATTTGGACAAAAAAACGGCTGGATTGCAGAAATCAGATTTGATCATTGTCGCCGCGCGGCCATCAATGGGGAAAACCACCTTTGCGATGAACTTATGCGAAAACGCCGCGATGATGCAGGAAAAACCGGTATTAATCTTCAGTCTGGAGATGCCCGGCGATCAGATAATGATGCGTATGCTGGCATCACTGTCTCATGTCGATCAGACCCGCATTCGTACCGGCCAGCTCGATGATGAGGATTGGGCGCGGATTTCGAGCACCATGGGCATATTGATGGAAAAGCGCAATATGTACATTGATGATTCATCTGGCCTGACTCCGACAGAAGTGCGCTCCCGTGCACGGCGTATTTTCCGCGAACATGGTGGGTTAAGTCTGATTATGATCGACTACCTGCAATTGATGCGGGTACCGTCGCTTTCGGATAACCGTACCTTAGAAATCGCTGAAATCTCACGTTCTCTGAAAGCATTGGCAAAAGAGTTACAGGTGCCGGTCGTGGCGCTGTCTCAGCTGAACCGTAGCTTGGAGCAACGTGCGGATAAACGGCCCGTCAACTCCGACTTACGTGAATCAGGTTCAATCGAGCAGGATGCCGACTTAATCATGTTTATTTATCGTGATGAGGTGTATCACGAAAACAGTGATGAGAAAGGGATTGCACAGATTATTTTGGGTAAACAGCGTAACGGCCCGATCGGTTCTGTTCGACTGAAATTTAATGGTCAATGGTCGCGCTTTGATAATTACGCTGGCCCACAATACGACGATGAGTAATCTCCCTGCGTACTTGAAGCCGCAGGGTTGTTAGCTACGCTCACGCACCCGAATCACTGACTGGTGTCAGCTCATCGGGGTTTGTTCGCTTGCTGCCTGGCTGCAACTCCAATGACTTTGGGCATAACATCTATTAAGTATTAAGGATAAGAAATGAAAGCGGCAACAGCAGTAATCGACCGCCGCGCTCTGCGACATAACTTGCAACAGGTACGGCGTATAGCGCCGCAAAGCCGCCTGATTGCTGTTGTGAAAGCAAACGCTTATGGCCACGGGTTATTAGAAACAGCGCATACTTTGCAGGATGCAGATTGCTACGGTGTAGCGCGGATCGGTGAAGCATTGATGCTGCGATCCGGTGGAATTGTTAAACCGATTCTGTTGTTGGAAGGGTTCTTTGCGGCAGAAGATCTTCCTATTCTAGCGGCTAATTGCATTGAAACTGCGGTACATAGCATTGAACAATTGGAAGCGCTGGAGGTTGCCGAGCTCTCTGCCCCTATCCATGTTTGGATGAAACTGGATACCGGCATGCACCGCTTGGGGGTGCGCCCGGAGCAGGCGGAGGCTTTTTACCAGCGCTTAAGTGCGTGTCGCAATGTTGTTCAGCCAATCAATATCATGAGCCACTTTAGCCGAGCGGATGAGCCGCAAGTGGAGACCACTCGCCAGCAGCTGGATTGTTTTGATACCTTTATTGCCGACAAACTGGGGATGAAATCCATCGCCGCCTCTGGCGGTATTTTGCTGTGGCCAGAAGCACATCGTGATTGGGTTCGCCCCGGTATCATCTTGTACGGTGTTTCGCCGATGGATGAGCCTTATGCAAGTCATTTCAAACTAAAACCAGCGATGGCATTGAAATCTAGCCTGATTGCGGTTCGTGAGCACAAAGCCGGTGAACCTGTTGGTTATGGTGGGACGTGGGTCAGTGAGCGCGATACACGGCTGGGGGTGGTGGCGATCGGTTATGGCGACGGTTATCCGCGTAGCGCCCCTTCGGGCACCCCGATGTGGCTGAATGGCCGCGAAGTGGGCATTGTGGGGCGGGTTTCAATGGATATGATTTCTGTTGATCTGGGGCCAGATGGCACGGATAAAGTCGGTGACGAAGTGCTGTTGTGGGGGGCTGAACTGCCAGTTGAAAAAATCGCCGCCCGGACCGGTATCAGCGCCTATGAATTGATTACTAAGCTGACCTCACGTGTTGCGATGGAATATTTAGGCGAATAAGGTAAGCTGCTATAGACAATAATTATCGTTAAAGGAGAGCAGCACCGTGTTCCAAAATGTTGACGCTTATGCAGGTGATCCGATCCTGTCGCTGATGGAAAGTTTTAAAGCCGATGAACGCGCACATAAAGTGAATTTGAGTATTGGGCTTTATTACAATGAGCAGGGCGAGATCCCATTGATGCAGGCCGTAAACGCTGCCGAGGCGCAATTGAGCGCTCAGCCACACGGAACACCGGTCTATTTGCCGATGGAAGGTTTGCAATCTTATCGTAGCGCTATCCAGCAGCTATTATTTGGTGCCGAACATTCTATGTTGGCACAGCAGCGAGTGGCGACAATTCAAACCGTGGGTGGCTCTGGTGCATTGAAAGTCGGTGCTGATTTCCTGAATCATTATTTCCCTGATTCGCAGGTTTGGGTCAGTGACCCTACTTGGGAAAACCACGTTGCTATCTTCAACGGCGCAGGTTTTAAAGTGAATACCTATCCGTATTTTGATAATGACAAGTTGGGCGTAAAGTTTGATCAAATGCTGGCAACACTCCAGCAGTTACCAGCCAAAAGCATTGTGTTATTGCATCCTTGCTGCCATAACCCGACTGGTTCGGATCTCACTAATGCGCAATGGGATCAAGTGATTGAAGTGGCTAAAGGTCGGGATCTGATCCCGTTCCTGGATATCGCTTATCAAGGTTTTGGTGCCGGGCTGAATGAAGATGCTTATGCTATCCGCGCGATGGCGACAGCAGAATTGCCTTGTTTGGTCAGTAACTCTTTCTCTAAAATCTTCTCTTTGTATAACGAGCGAGTCGGCGGCTTGTCGGTGGTGTGTGAGAGTGAAGAAGCTGCAGGCCGTGTATTAGGGCAACTGAAAGCCACCGTTCGCCGTAACTATTCCAGCCCACCCAACTTTGGCGCACAGGTGGTTTCAAATGTGCTGCATGACACAGAATTGCGGGTGCAATGGCAAGCCGAAGTGGAGCAAATGCGCCTGCGTATTATTGAGATGCGCAGCACGTTGGTTCAAGCCTTGAAAGCCTCACTGCCAAATCGTAATTTTGACTACTTGCTACAACAGCGCGGGATGTTCAGCTACACCGGTTTTAGTGCAGCACAGGTAGACCGTCTGCGTGAAGAGTTCGGTGTGTATCTGATTGCCAGTGGCAGGATGTGTATGGCGGGCGTCAATCACAGTAATGTTCAGCGCGTCGCGGCGGCTTTTGCGGCAGTGCAGTAATCAAATATCCACGTGATTTACAGTAAGGCGATAGCAATATCGGCCAGACTACTGACAAACCCCGACGACTCGATCTTGCAAGGTGAGGGCAGGTAGAAGAGTAAAGCGTCCGCGCCAGGGATGGCGCGGCTCGAGCCATCAGGGACGATTTTACGGCGTCTTTACGATCTGCCTGTTTTCACCGATACGGGCACTTTGCCATCAACCTCATCGCCTTTTTTCTTTATTTTTTTCGCCACCTTTCCGTGAGTTACCTTTATCTTCTAATTGTTTAGTCCAAGACCGATGGCTGTAAATCGATTAAAGAATATACTAATTGATGTAGTAGATGCATGCCAAACGATCATTCATTGCTCACAGTAAATCAGTTGTCATTGATGCAAAGTGGTAGCTCAGCATGTGTAACTGATGCAATGAAGTCTTTATGGAATAAATATTTTATGAGGCCCTTTCGCGAGACGGTACCGGCCCATTACAGGAGATATCCCCATGAATAATTCAGCATTACTGGAATACTGCATGTCCAAACCGGGGGCAGAGCAGAGCGACCATGAGAAGTGGCAGGCGAATCAGATCAAAGTTGCCGATGTGATGTTTGCTATGGTAGGCGAGACGGAAGGACGCCCCTCTATCTCATTGAAAACCAGCCCTGAATTGGCAGAAAGTCTGAGAGAGCAACATCCGGAGATCGTGCCGAGTGAACACTTGAACAAAGCGCACTGGAACACGGTGTTTCTGGATGGCAAATTACCAAACTCACAGTTCTATTCGCTAATAGACCGCTCTTATCAATTGGTTTTACAGGGATTGCCCGAACATCGGCGGCAAGAGTTAGTGGTCTGAAGGCTAAAGAGCACTCCAGAGCAACTGACTTATTGCCCCGGAGCGCTCATTTAATGGCTACTTACGCTGCAACATAGGTTTGAGGAATCGGGCCGTATGTGATGCTGCGCATTCTGCGACGGTCTCTGGCGTACCGGAAACCAAAATCTCGCCGCCGCCGCTGCCGCCCTCTGGCCCCAGATCAACAATCCAGTCTGCGGTTTTAATCACATCCAGATTATGCTCAATAACCACAATGGTATTGCCTTGATCCCGCAACTGATGCAACACCGCCAAGAGCTGCTGAATATCAGCAAAGTGTAAGCCAGTGGTCGGTTCGTCCAGAATATAGAGTGTCTGGCCAGTGCCGCGTTTTGACAGTTCGCGCGACAGTTTGACGCGCTGTGCTTCCCCGCCCGATAGGGTAGTTGCCGACTGGCCCAGACAAATATAGGACAGGCCGACATCCATCAAGGTTTGCAGCTTACGCGCCAATGCCGGAACAGCATCAAAGAACTCACGTGCTTCTTCGATAGTCATCGCCAACACTTCGTGAATACTCTTACCTTTGTATTTCACTTCCAGCGTTTCACGGTTATAGCGCTTGCCTTTACATTGGTCGCAAGGTACGTAAATGTCAGGTAGGAAGTGCATTTCAACTTTAATCACCCCGTCGCCCTGACAGGCTTCACAGCGGCCACCTTTCACGTTAAAGCTGAAACGGCCCGGCGTGTAGCCCCGCGCGCGTGACTCAGGTACACCCGCAAAGAGTTCACGAATGGGGGTAAAGATACCGGTATAGGTTGCCGGGTTAGAGCGCGGAGTCCGGCCAATCGGGCTTTGGTCGATATCAATAACTTTATCGAAATGCTCCAGCCCTTGAATATCACGATACGGGGCTGGTTCATTGCTGGTCGCTCCGTTCAACTGGCGCTGTGCAATACAATATAAAGTATCGTTGATTAACGTCGATTTACCTGAGCCAGAAACACCGGTAATGCAGCTAAATAACCCAACGGGCAGTGTGAGAGTGACATCTTTCAGGTTGTTACCGCTGGCGCCAATCAACTTCAACACTTTGCTGGGGTCACCTGCCACGCGTTGAGCCGGAATGGCAATTTCCCGCTTGCCGCTCAGGAACTGGCCGGTGAGTGAATTAGGCGCTGCCATAATGTCATCAACGGTTCCTTCTGCCACCACTTCACCGCCATGCACACCGGCACCTGGGCCGATATCAATCACATGGTCGGCGGCACGAATCGCATCTTCATCATGCTCTACCACAATCACGGTATTGCCCAGATTGCGCAGGTGAATCAGTGTTTCGAGTAAACGTTCATTATCGCGCTGATGCAAACCGATGGACGGCTCATCAAGCACATACATGACACCCACCAAACCGGCACCAATCTGGCTGGCCAGACGAATACGCTGCGCTTCACCACCGGAGAGGGTTTCCGCCGAGCGGGAGAGTGACAGGTAATTCAGCCCGACGTTAACCAGGAACTTCAGCCGGTCGCCAATTTCTTTCAGTATTTTCTCGGCAATCTGCGCCCGCTGGCCGCTGAGTTTCATATTCTGGAAGAAGCTCAGCGCATGACCGATGCTCAGCTCTGAGATTTCCGGCAATGTAGTCTTTTCGACAAAGACATAACGTGCTTCGCGGCGCAGACGGGTACCGTTGCATGAGGCACAGGAGCGGTTGCTGATAAATTTAGCCAGTTCTTCGCGCACCGCACTGGATTCCGTCTCTTTATAACGGCGCTCCATATTGTGCAGCACACCTTCAAATGGATGGCGGCGCACCGTGGTATCACCGCGGTCATTAATGTATTTGAATTCAATGGTTTCTTTGCCAGAACCATACAGCACGGCTTTCTGGATGGTAGTATCCAATGAGTTAAACGGTGCTTCGATATCAAACTTATAATGATCCGCCAATGAACGTAGCATCTGGAAGTAATAGAAGTTGCGGCGATCCCAACCGCGAATTGCGCCACCCGCCAG
This sequence comes from Yersinia sp. LJYL362, assembly GCF_048323875.1. NCBI lineage: Bacteria > Pseudomonadati > Pseudomonadota > Gammaproteobacteria > Enterobacterales > Yersiniaceae > Yersinia > Yersinia sp. LJYL362. Next base: position 788 of record NZ_JBLWEX010000288.1, on the reverse strand, counting down.
TGATAATTCAGGGTTTTGTAGCACACGGTCTGGGTCAAAGAACTGCTGTACGCCCAAGCCATCACAGGTCGGGCAAGCACCGGCTGGGTTGTTAAAGGAGAACAGGCGCGGCTCCAACTCGCTCATGCTATAGCCGCAAATGGGGCAGGCAAAGTTGGCGGAGAACAACAGTTCTTCGGCGTGAGGATCGTCCATATCGGCAACTACGGCAGTACCGCCGGAAAGCTCCAATGCGGTTTCAAATGATTCAGCCAGACGCTGAGCCAGATCTTCGCGCACTTTAAAACGATCGACCACCACTTCAATGGTGTGTTTCTTTTGCAGTTCTAATTTCGGTGGATCAGACAGATCGCAAACTTCACCATCGATCCGTGCCCGGATATAGCCCTGCATTGCCAGATTTTCCAGCGTTTTGGTATGTTCACCTTTGCGATCTTTTACCACGGGCGCCAGTAACATCAGGCGGCGGCCCTCGGGCTGACTGATGACGTTATCCACCATCTGGCTGACCGTTTGCGCGGCAAGCGGCACATCATGATCCGGGCAGCGCGGCTCGCCGACACGGGCAAACAGCAAACGTAGGTAATCATGAATTTCAGTGATGGTGCCCACGGTAGAACGCGGGTTATGGGAAGTCGATTTTTGCTCGATGGAGATGGCTGGAGAGAGACCTTCAATATGGTCGACATCCGGTTTTTCCATCAGCGATAGAAATTGGCGCGCATAGGCGGAGAGAGACTCAACATAGCGGCGTTGGCCCTCGGCATACAGGGTATCAAAAGCCAGTG
>NZ_JBLWEX010000287.1:0-36869 GCF_048323875.1 Yersinia sp. LJYL362 | reverse complement strand
ATGCCGCCGTCATTACCAAAATGATCCGCGTCATGATGCTCGCGCCCTTCTTGCTGTTACTGTCAGCTTATCTGGGTCGCAGCAGCCTGAAGGCCAGTGGGCAAAAACGTGAAAAAAGTGCCATCACTATTCCATGGTTTGCGGTGATATTTATCCTGATGGCCGGTTTTAACTCACTGAATTTGCTGCCCGCAGCTTGGGTTAGCCACTTGATTACACTGGACACCATTTTGCTGGCGATGGCGATGGCAGCTCTGGGGTTAACCACCCATGTGGGTTCTATCCGCCAGGCTGGGGTCAAACCGCTGTTATTGGCTTTGATGCTATTTGCCTGGTTGCTGATTGGCGGTACGGGTATCAACTTATTGGTGCAGCATATTGCAGCGTAAAGCCAGTATCCCGCTATTTGATTACTATTTAAGGGCTGCCTCGGTGGCCCTTTTCTTTTCCCGCAGTTTATCCCATTCAATCGCGCCGCTATCGATGCCATAATGGCTGGGTTATCAAAGGAGAATGGAATGAAATTTGTCGGTGCACATGTCAGCGCAGCAGGTGGAGTCGATCAGGCTGTGATTCGGGCGCACGAACTTGAGGCCACTGCCTTTGCTCTGTTTACCAAGAATCAACGTCAATGGCGCGCCGCCCCACTGGCGGAAGATGTGATTGAAAAGTTTAAGCAAGCTTGTGAGCAATACGGTTATACCTCGGCCCAAATTCTGCCTCATGACAGCTATCTGATTAACCTCGGTCATCCGGTCACCGAGGCGCTTGAGAAGTCTCGTGAAGCCTTTATTGATGAAATGATGCGCTGCCAGCAACTGGGGCTATCATTACTGAACTTCCACCCTGGCAGTCATTTACTGCAAATTGATGAAGATAAGTGTCTGGCGCGTATCGCAGAATCCATCAATATCGCGTTGGATGCAACTGAGGGCGTGACCGCCGTGATTGAAAACACTGCGGGTCAGGGCAGTAATCTCGGTTTCAAATTTGAACATCTGGCCGCCATCATTGATGGGGTGGAAGATAAGCGCCGTGTGGGCGTTTGTATCGATACCTGCCATGCTTTCGCCGCTGGTTACGATTTGCGTACTGAAGCTGATTGCCAACACACATTCGGTGCGCTGGGGGATATTGTCGGTTTCGAATATCTGCGCGGTATGCATCTTAATGATGCGAAAAGCGAATTTAACAGCCGTGTTGACCGCCACCACAGCTTGGGTGAAGGGAACATCGGCAAAACCGTATTCAGCTATATTATGCGCGATCCGCGTTTCGATAATATTCCGCTGATTCTGGAAACCGTCAATCCAGATATCTGGGCTGAAGAAATAGCCTGGTTGAAGTCGCAAGCCGACGTGTAAACACAAAATGCCCGCCAGCTAACCTGACGGGCATTTTACTATGGTTTATCCCGCTTAATGACACACGCCACTGAGCATATACAGCCCGGCATCGCCTTTTTTCGCCGTCGCAAGCTGGTAATCAACCCGGCACTGCTGACTGGCATCTTTACCCCACTGCACCAACAACTGCCCGGTTTCCGGCAAGCCAGTCAGATAGGCTTTCCCGCCTTCGTCGACAATCGCTGCATTCGCGGGCTGATTAACCAAACTTGCCATCGCGCCAAACGGAATGGTCTCGCCATTAGCCCGTTTGATGGTCATCAGCGCCCGTGCGCCAATTTGTGGGCTAAAGCTGGCGCGCACTATCGCTCCTTCAGTCGGCAACACCTTGGCATCGGTGTTTGTCACCTCGGCATCCGGTGGTAAATCAGTGGTTTCCAGCGAGATATCATGCTCCTGATAAGGGAAGAGACTCGGCACGATACTGTAACCACGAAAATCCGTTTTCAGCCGATGGTCTTCGCTGGTAGACACTCCGCTAACCCCCGGCACTTCAATCAGTGCAGCAGTGCCATTGATCTGCGGCCCTAGTGTCAGCCCATGGCGGTGGATAACTGCCCCACCTGAGACATTGGCACTGATCTGGCGCATATTCGGATTATAGTAATAATCTCCGCCAATATCGCCATAGTTACCATGCCAATTCAGGCCCAGTGAGCCGCTGTTCTCACCGGAGTGAGATTGAGCATAATGCTCTGTCTGGCGCACATTCCAGTTCAACCGATTATCGAAAGCATGACCGTACAAACTCAATTCATGATCCCTGCTCTCATCGGATGAGGTCATACGATAAGCCGCATAAGTATTGTGATCGCGCCCCAACGGCATACTCACCGACAGACTCAACAGGCGATCATGGCTACCGCGATATTGATTTTGCGTCCAATCCAGTGACCAATAAAGGTTGCCAGTATTGAAGCTATACTGCACGCCCCAGGAACTGCTTGTCGGGGCATCCCGGTAACCCCGCCGTGACCAATTCAGGTTCAGATAGCCAAACTGGCCTAACGACTGGCCAATCGTCACCGCCGTTTGATTACGCAAATGCGGCGAATGCCAACCATTGCGGCTGTTATCATTGCGCCGGTAACTCTGCAACACATCGGATAGCGTACTGAAATCAGCGGTGCTGTATTGGCTATTGACCAATGAAAACGAGGTATCCGAGGCTTGCAAGGTTTTGTTATAGCGCACTTCCCACGCCTGCCCTTTCACTGGCGACTGTTGGTGATATTCGCTGGTCGCCTGGGTAATGCTGGATGATAACGCACCATAATCCCCCAGCATCACCCCAAGCCCGGCAGAGGTCGCCTGATAATGCAGTGACCACTGCTGACCGGCAAAGACAGTCAGATTCCACGGCAAACCATAAGCCACCGTGGCCTGAGCAATAGGTGTGGTTTCCACATCTACATTAGCCGGGCGATAGCGCCCCGCCATCAGGTTGTAGCGCCAACGTCCTTTGCGCAGCGCAATTGCTGGAACGTTGTAAGGCACAGTAAATTCCTGCGTTGCACCATTACTTTCCAGCACCCTCACATGCAGGTCGCTGCTGGAGTTACTTGGCATGACGTCAGTTAACTCAAACGGCCCCGGTGATACCACGGTGCTGTAGATCAGATAGCCATTTTGCCGCACTTCGACCCGCGCCTGGCTGCGGGCAATGCCGCGCACCACTGGCATAAAATCGCGCTGGCTGCTCGGCAGCATATTGTCATCATCGCCCAACATCACGCCACTAAAGGGCACGCTATCGAAAAAGTCACCGGGAGTATAACTTTGCCCTAATGTGATACGACTCTTTAAGCGATAAAGCCCGCGTGTGGCATAGATATAGCTGCTTTGCCATTTGCCAGCGCTATTACCCGATTGATTCCAACTGGTAGCATTACGAATACGCCATGCCCCGATATTGAAACCGGGATACAACTGAACATAGTGCGAGCTTTGCTGCTCACCGGTTTGGCGATAGGTTGTGGTAGTGCTATTGGCCATATAATTCAGCAAAAAAGCAGTGATTCCGTCATCCCAACGCTCAACAGGTATTTCATCCTTAGGCCGTAATGCTACTTGCGGAATATTCAGCACCAGCCGCATAGCATAAAAATCAAACTCTTCACTAGCTTGTGGAATCGCCGCCAAATTAACACATTGGCTTGCTGGCTCATCCTGCTGAATATTTTTTCCTTGTGGCAATAAATCAGGGTAATTATCCATATCCACGCCATAGCGGGATAATTGCTCTTTAGTTAAACACGACTGCAACGAATACTCTCCAGTCGGAGATTTTACTGCATGGAATGTCACATTAGTGGAATCCACCTTTTCATCACCTAAGAATATATCCACCAGATAAGTACCCGGTAATTGCCCTCCTTGTTCAAATAAAGACAGATCCGTTTTAGTATTAGCATTAATATTATTACCCACTAATAATGTAGGGTCAAAGGTATAATGACTGGCCCATACCGGGAATACTAAGCATATCGCCAGAAACGCGATAAGTTTAACCACCGAATTTTTTAAAAAGAAAAACATCACCTCACCCCATAAAAATATAGGGGGAATATCAGATAACAGTAATAACTTTAAATATTCTCTTTAAACATTGGCTTTAAATACCTGGCTCTCGCCGCCCAAATCATTAATGATTTTCCAATTAACTTCTACGGGAGATCCAGCCATATCCATCGGCAGTGCATAACTCCTTTCACCAAAAGGTGCCACATAGGTATTCTCACCAGCAGAAGATAAATTGATATTTTTACCTCCCAAATTAATTGATTTAAAACTGATATAAAATGATGTCGGGTTATTAACCTGCAACTGTTTCCCATTACGCTGCCAAATTAATTCCCCAGCAACATCTTCGGGTTTTTGTTTAAGTTGATCCGGTCTGACCAACAATTTCATGCAAGTGCTGATAGACAACCTGACATCCAGATTAACATCTTGCGTTTCCTTCTTGTTATCATGATGGCCATTATCCCATATATCGCCCTCTTTCGGTGGTACACCAGTTAGGCACAGCCATTGTAAACTTTCGCGATCCTGCGGGAAGTTGCCGCCAGTGCGAATTACGCGTACTCGCCCTTGCATACCCGCATCCAGGCGAAATAGTGGCGGTGTCACCACAAAAGGGGCTGATGAGTGTTTATCTTCATCCTTAATCTGCGTTTGCACTAAAATCGGATAATCTTGCGGATTCACCATAGACAATGAAATCCCTTTCACTGAAGATAATGGGTAGATAGCACGTGTTTCACCCACTTTTACTGAAAATTTATGTTGAATGGCATGCAGTCCTGTCTCCTTAGCATAAACATAAGGTAAAAACATTAATGATGAAAAAATTAGAATAATAACCTTGTTAATATTGATTTTCATTTATAACTCATCAAATATATTTTCATGAAGCAATAACATAAGGAATATGACGATAATAAACCGCCATATTCCCTGCCAAACTAATTATAATAGATATTCTTCAACGCGACCTGTGAAATGATATGTTCCTGCGGGAACCACCTGACCTTTAGCTACATAAAGGTGATCCTCTACCGCAGCATTTCCACCGTCATTTATATACCAGTTACTACTTCCCCCCTCCCATGTCCATGATGAACTATGTAACTCCACACGATTACCATTGTCATCATACATATATCCACCTTCAGATGTGCCAGTTGTAACTAGTCGCCAGCCATCATGCTCTGCTGAGTCTGATGCTTTCAAAATAAATGCTGCCACATCATTTTCCTGACGGCCTGAAACGATTTCATCAGGACTGGCGGTAAATTCAACTTTAAAAGCCCCACCTTGTTTAACTTCTTTCGATGCAAAAACATCTTGGCTTTGTATGACAGAACCTGCATGTGCCATATTCGCCACTCCACCAAAGGTCAGCATTAATACCGCAATTGCCAGTGGTTTTTTAACTAATTTCTTCACATTCATTTTATAAAACAACCTCCCATTAATTGATTAGTAAGAAGATGAATAACGATAAACGATAAACGATAATGAATGTCGGTAACAGCACCTAACGATGTCATCACCGACGAGGCATATACTGGCAAGGTTTTTTTGAAAGATTAAATTATTAATGGATTATTAATATTTAATAAATACTGACGTATAAAAAAGCAAGATAGCTCAGCGAGATATCCTGCTTTTTTATCTTTTATTCGGGAGATTATTAAGGGGATTTCTAAAGTAACACTGTTATTCACTCAGGCTACGATAAGACGCATGAATATGTTTGCCTTGCAAGCCTAACAATAGCGAAGACAAGTGAATAGTTTCACCATTGATTTCAATAAACCCGCGATCACCCTGAAAGAAACTGACAATATTCTTTTTCTGGTTATCGACTTCATAAATACAAACTGATAAAGGTGATCCTAATGACTTTAGCGACCCTTTCGGTTGCCCACTGGGTGCCGATTGATATGAGTGCAATGGGAAGAATACAAATCCACCCCAAGGTTTTCTTAGGCTCACACCAGACATCTCTTCTGACAGAATTAAGTGCGAATCTTTATCAAGAATATAGTGCAGAACCTCAAACTTTAGCCCGCTCACTCTGACATCTATATGTTCAGTGTTGGGGCCATATTTGACTTCGGCGTAATAGCATAAGTGCTTGTAACTGTAGATTAATAATAATGTAATAATCGAGGTAACGGTGATGAGAACCCATGTTCTGATTTTCATTGCAATTTACATTCCGATTTATTACAAACAATCACTGAACCAAAATCGTCTTTAAATATCAGGCTATTTTTAGCCTTAGGTAATACCGTGGCAGTATGAACTAATGCCGGTGGTGCATTAGTGATAATAGTGTTATTGGTATTACTATCAGTAAAAGAAACAATATCTTCTTCACCGATCATAAAAAGTGTCATAGCAATAACAACAGCGACAGCCATAAAGTAGCCAGCATAATTATGGCAAGACTTTTGACGTACTTTGGTCGATAGTTGTGGCTGAGGTTTGTCATCAATATTCTCATCAGCGGCAACGTGATTTAATGCCAGGTTATTTGCTGGTTGCTCATATACCGGGCTGCATATAACCAATTCAAGACTATCTTGCTGAAAACTATAACCGACACTTTTATGGGTTTTTATGACCTCATTTGAGGTAGCTTTACGCAATACATCACGGATATGCTTTATCGCCACCGGCAGTGAAACTGCAGAAACCACCCGGTCAGGCCAGCAGCTACTGATTAATTCATCACGGGGAATCACTGCACCAGCACGTAAATAGAGAAACTCCAATAGCAGCACTTCATTCTTTGATAAAGCATGTGCTTCATTATTAATCATAAGCACATTTTTTAATTTATCTAAAACAACAGGGCTACCCACCCCATCCTCCTTTTCACTTTTAATCTTGCAGTTACTGAATGACTAACCAGATGATTATTGGCGAATCGCGATTTTACGCAGAAAACTTAAACAAAACCTAAACAAAGTTTAATTTTTCGCCATCATTATTATTCATTAATAATGCAATGTGTACCTAACTCTACTTTATTAACCCATTGTAATAATGATAGAAAGCATAAAAAATGCCAGTCAGCGTTAACTGACTGGCACTAATTAATTATCTTTATCTGTGTCTAATAATACTTATGCGGCTTTTGCCACGACCGCATCAGGGCGTTTCAACATCGCGTACAGGCCACCGGCCAGGACAGTACCGGCAATAATCGCCACCAGATATAACAGTACTGGATGGATGGCCCCTGGGATCAACAGCACGAACAAGCCACCATGTGGTGCCATCAGTTGCGCGCCGAAGGCCATCGACAGAGCACCGGTCAATGCACCGCCCGCGATACAGCACGGCAAGACACGCATTGGGTCACGGGCAGCAAACGGAATTGCCCCTTCAGAGATAAAGCACAAGCCCAGAACCAGCGCCGCTTTGCCCCCTTCCTGTTCACCTTTGTCGAACTTATGCCGCGCCAGCAGTGTTGCCAGCCCCATCGCCAGCGGTGGAACCATCCCCGCCGCCATGATGGCTGCCATCGGTGCATAAACTGAAGAACTCAACAGCGCCACCCCAAAGGCGTAAGCCGCTTTGTTCACTGGCCCGCCCATATCGGTACACATCATCGCACCGAGAATAGCCCCCAACAGTACCGCATTAGCCGTACCCATGGATTGCAGCCAGTTAGTCAGGCCAGTCATGATTTTAGCCACCGGTGTACCGACCACATAAATCATCACCAAACCAACAATCAAGCTAGCGACTAGCGGGATGATCAATATCGGTTTGAGTGCTTCCATACTCTGTGGCAAGCGCAGTTTGGTACTGATAGCTTTGGCAACATAACCGGCGAGGAAACCGGCAATGATACCGCCAAGGAAGCCCGCACCAGTACTCACCGCCAACATACCGCCAATCAGACCCGGCGTCAGGCCCGGGCGGTCAGCGATGGAGAAGGCGATAAAACCGGCCAATACCGGTACCATCAGGGCGAAGGCAGAACCACCACCAATTTGCATCAAGGCCGCAGCCAGTGTGCCTTTCACTTCAAAGGCTTTAATACCGAATACAAACGAGAGCGCGATACACAGGCCGCCAGCAACCACCATTGGCAACATGTAAGAGACACCGGTCAGCAGATGGCGATACGGGCCGCCGGTTTCTGCTTTCTTCACCCCAGTGCTGCTGCCAGTTTTTGGCTGATAAACTTCCGCTTCCACCAGTGCTTTATCCAGCTCCTGCGCGGTCTTTTTCAGCGCTAAGCCAGTCGTGGTGCGGTACATAGGTTTGCCGGCAAACTTATCCAGATCCACTTCAATGTCAGCCGCCACAATCACCAAGTCGGCCGCAGCCACTTCTTCCGGTGTAATAGCATTGCCTGCACCGACAGAACCGCGCGTTTCAACTTTTACCCACCAGCCACGTTTTTTCGCTTCACTTTCAATGGCTTCAGCAGCCATAAAGGTATGAGCTACACCTGTTGGACAGGCAGTAATCGCCACAATGCGTTTCGGGCCGGTCGTTGATGCGGCGACTGGCGCGGCGGCAACCGCAGCCTGATAAGGTTTGGCCTGAGTGATAGCCTGAGCCAGAAAGCCTTCAGGATCACGCACCGCTTTTTCCACATCACCGAGATACACGTTTTTGCCGTTCAGCGCACTGTCAGCCGGGACTGATTGCCCAGCCACAATCACCAGTTCTGCATCTACCGCCTTCTCAACCCAGCTCAGTCCTGCTTTTGCCGCCGCAGCACCCAACATCAGTGACGCAAGGTGGCCTCTGGCCTGCCCGAGCGAACTGTCTATTATTAGTAGCGTTTTCATTTCGCCTCCGGAGATCAATTAAAGGGTTTCAGGTCCACTTTCGCCATCATGGCTGCCAGTTGTGGGCGATCCGTAATACCCACATTGCTCTGGCTGACAGCCAAAGCAGCGACTGCGGTTGCCAGACGCAAGGTATGCTCGCTGGACTCACGCATTAACAATCCATAAATCAGGCCACCCACCATTGAGTCACCGGCACCAACGGTGCTGACCACGTCACAGGCAGGCGGTTTTGCCAACCAGGCACCAGAGGCATTAACCCACAGCGCACCTTCGGCCCCGAGGGAGATCACCACGTGGGCAATTCCCTGATCGCGCAGTGCATGTGCGGCTTCCACCACATCACCCAGTTCAGGTAACGGACGACCAGCCCAAATTTCCAGTTCACGACGATTGGGTTTCACCAACCAAGGTGAGGCTTTCAGACCCGCAACCAAGGCTTCGCGGCTGCTGTCGAAAATTATGCACGGGCACTGGGAGCGCAGGCGCTTCATCCAGTCGGTAAAGTCATCGGGATTCACCCCCGCTGGCAAGCTACCGCTGACCGCTACCATGTCGAACTGCCCCAACCAACTCAATGAGTCGTTTACAAAACGATCCCAATCCGGTTTGGTGACTTCAAAACCGGAGAAGTTAAAGTCAGTGACTTCACCATCTTTTTCGGTCAGTTTAACGTTAATGCGGGTACGCCCCGGCACGACCTGAAAACGGTTGGCGATACCCAATTCGCTAAATAAAAGCTGGAAGCCATCTTGGTTATCTTTGCCGAGGAAACCGCCGACAGTGACATCAATACCTAAGTCTTTCAGCACCTTGGCAACATTAATACCTTTACCCGCCGCATGCAGACCGGCAGTTTTTACCAGATTAACTTCACCGCGTTCGATTTCCGGGCAAAAGCCCACCAGATCATAAGCTGGGTTCAATGTGATGGTGGCGACTCTTCTGCTCATGCTGCCCCCTCGCCCAGACCGGCGGCGATAGCTTCACCAATGGCATCCAGTGCAGCTTGTGCATCTTCACCGCTGGCGGTAAAGCGCAGACGATTCCCTTTTTTAACCCCTAGAGCCACAACTTTCATTAGACTACGTCCATTAGCGGGTTTACCGGTACCGTCCAGATTGGTTACGGTGATTTCACTGGTAAACTGTTTGATTGTATTGACTAAAATCGTCCCTGGGCGCGCATGTAACCCATGTTCGTTACGAACCACAAACTCAGCGCTTAATACTTCATTTTGTTCAATATATTCACTGGTCAGCAAAGCCAACAGTGCGGCAGCATCAGCGTTCAGCAATAGGTCAGCTTTCTTCGCCAATAGCAAGTCGCTGAGATAGTTCAGCACCGAGAATGGCTGATCATCGACCACTGACAGTGTCAGCAACAGGGCAACTTTCTCCCCGTTATGTTCAAAAGCGATTGCCGGGCGGCTGACCGTCGCAGCACTGACCAAATTACCTGCGGTGCTGTCACTCAGCCAGATCCCCTGTCCCAGATTCAGCGGTTCACGAGTAATAACATCACTAACAAAGTGCGCATCAACAGCCCCGATTTGCTGTAAACGACCCGCATTCAGTGCTTGCAGCGTGATCAAGTTGTCAGCCGCGACATCGAGGGCAATGAGTGAAGTGTCAAAATGGAATTCAGCGGTTTTTTTCTCACCCATCAGCAAGCTGCGTAATTCTTCAGCTGAAGTTGTTTTTGCCAACTGCGCGGCAACCGCATCGTCACTTAATACATGCGTCAGTTGGCGCAATAATGCCAGATGTTCATCGGAGCGTGCTGCAATGCCGATAACAATATAGGCGGTTTGATCTTCGCCCCAGGCAATACCCTGCGGGAATTGGAAAACCTGAACGCCAGTGTTCAGCACCAGGTCGCGGGTATCAGTGGTACCATGTGGAATAGCAATGCCATTACCCAAATAGGTCGAGGTTTGCTGCTCGCGGGCTAGCATCCCATCAAGATAGCCGGCAGCAACATTGCCAGCTTGAGTTAGAGCAGCCGCCACCTGGGTGATGGCCTCGTTTTTGCTGTCTGCTTGTGCAGCCAGATGGATATCTTTCGCCGATAACTGGAACATTATGTCTCCTCTCTTGCTGAAATTGAATCGTTTCAGCTTCAATGAGAAAAAGGAGCGTTACCCTTTATCATCTGGTGACGAGATAACGCTGAAACGTTTCAAGGAGTGTGTTTCCGACTCAGAATATATGCAAGTTTTCTGCTTTTATTCTTAGTGGATTTTTGACACTCCGCACATTTTCGTCTTTAACGAGTTTCTGTTAGCAGCAAAATAGCCCCATTTGCTGACAGTTGCTGATACTCATATCAAAGGAGCTAAACGATGTCTGTTGTTGTCGGTGTTGGCGTTATTATTGTTAATCAACAAGGTGAGGTACTGTTCGGCAAACGCAGCAGTCAGCATGCGCCTTACTGGTCCATTCCCGGTGGCCACATGGAGGCTGGAGAATCTTTTGAACAAGCGGCACAGCGAGAGATATTTGAAGAAATAGGTTTAAATATCAATGAGATGAAAGTTATTGGTTTATGCAATAACCTAGCGACCTGGCGTGAAGAAGGTAAACATACAGTTTCGGTTTGTTTGCTGGCACAACACCCCGGCGGGCGACCTGAGCTGAAAGAACCGGATAAATGTCAGCAATGGCTGTGGTGTGATCCGCGCGAATTACCCGAACCTCATTTTGAAGCCAGCCGTCATGCTATCGATTTATGGTTGAATCAGCAGTTTTACTTCCCCTACGACTAAAAAATAGCGCTATATAAACCGATATATAACCAGCAAAATCAGCTGGTTATATGTGCAATCCCACAAAAATTTATCCATTCATCACATTTATATTCAGCAATTTGAACTAATATTGCTAAATAACCCTATAGAGTTAGTCATCAACAGAAAACCTCCCTACAATAGACCCACTTATTTTATGGGAAAGACTTATCGCTGGTAGATAAGGCTCTGTTGGCAGATTATCTGGCATTTTATCCAGTCGTGCATTTGATCCGCCCGTTTTACCAATAATTATTAGATAAATAACAGTGGGTGCAATTATGAGCAACAAACAAACTGGCTTCGTGAAAAGACGCCGGTGGGGATGGTTATGGATTCTGCTGATCGGCATTATTATCGGTGCCGCGCTCCTCGCAGGAACTGCCACTGTCTTCCATAAAACCAGTGATACCGCGTTCTGCGTCTCCTGCCATACCATGCAGCAGCCACTGGCTGAATATCAAGGTAGCGTCCACTTCCAAAACACCAAAGGTATCCGCGCTGAATGTGCTGACTGCCACGTGCCTCATGAACCACTGGATTATCTGTGGACCAAAATCCGCGCGGTAAAAGATATCTACGGTGAAATGGTTGGCACCATCAATACACCAGAGAAATATGAAGCCCATAAACTCGCTATGGCCCAATCGGTGTGGAAAACGCTGAAAGAAAACGACTCAGCCACCTGCCGCTCATGCCACAGCTTTGATGCAATGGATATCACCGGACAAAGCGCTGAAGCACGGATTCAGCACCCTGTCGCCATCAAAAAGGGTGAAACCTGTATTGATTGCCATAAAGGTGTGGCCCATATCCTGCCCGACATGAGTGAAGTGACTCAGGCCGGTGCGGCCGAATTGGCCACCGCAGCAGCACAAACACCAGCAACCGCCACCACCCTGTATACCATCGCCACTGAGCCGTTCTTTATGAACGCAGATGACAGCCATAACGCCGGTAACCTGATGCCATCGACTGAAGTTGAAGTGGTGAAACAGCAAGGTGACCAGGTGTTGGTGGATGTGAAAGGCTGGCAGCAAGATGGCGTGGCAGAAGTGTTCTATGCCGCTCAAGGGAAACGCATTTTGAGTGTGTTACTGGGCGAAGATGCGCAAAAAGCGCTGAAAACATTAAATACCCAAACTGACCCGGAAACTAATTTGGTCTGGCATCAGGTCGCGCTTCAGGTGTGGTTACCGAAGAAACAACTGGTTGATGATCAACAGAAAATCTGGCGCTATGCCGCTGATATGATGTCGGCTAACTGCACTGGCTGCCACGGTTTAACCGCGCTCGACCGCTTCAATGCGAACCAATGGATTGGGGTAATCAAAGGCATGGCACCACGTACCTCCCTGACTCAGGAACAGTTACGCGTGATGACACAATATGTACAAAAACATGCCAGTGATATGCCGGCCAAGCTGTAAATAAGAGGCGAAAATGACTAAATACGAACAACAACCTTTGCAAATGAGCCGCCGTCGCTTCTTATTGGGCACCAGTGCGCTGGCCGCATTGCCTCTGATAGGTGGCCTGTGGCCAAAATCAGCGTTAGCGCAAGCTATCAGCCAGGCATTACCGCAGTTTCTGGCACTGCGTCAGGCACAGAAAGGTATTCTGACCGGCGCGCATTGGGGAGCCTTTGAGGCTATCGTCGAAAATGGACGTATGGTCGGCGTGCAGCCGGTCAAAGATGATCCGTGGCCAAATGACCTGATCACTATGGCTCCTTATCAAGTGCATGCTGAGAACCGTATCAAATATCCGATGGTGCGCAAAAGTTGGTTGGAAGGTGGCCCCGGCAGCCATACCGAACTACGTGGCCGCGATGAATGGGTGCGCGTCAGTTGGGACAAAGCCACAGAACTGGTGTGTAACGAAATAGTACGGGTACAGAAAGACCACGGCCCACAAGCGCTGTATGCCGGTTCTTATGGCTGGAAAAGTGTCGGTATGCTGCACAACAGCCGCACTTTGCTGCAACGCTTAATGAACCTGAGTGGTGGGTTCCTCGGTTATGCCGGTGACTATTCAACCGGTGCAGCACAGGTGATCATGACTCATGTCATGGGGTCAATGGAGGTTTACGAACAACAAACTGCCTGGCCTAACGTAGTAGATAATAGCGAGCTGGTGATCCTATGGGGGTGTAACCCAATGATCACGCTGAAAAACAGTTGGAACGTTCCGGATCACGTTGGCCAAACGGGCTTTGAAGCGCTGAAGAAGAAAGGCACCAAAGTCATTAGCATTGACCCGGTTCATAATGACAGCGCCAAATTCACTAATGCCCAATGGATTGCCCCGCGCCCTTATACCGACAGCGCGATGCTCATTGGGATTGCCCATACCTTGCTGACGGAAAAGCTGCACAATCCGGACTTTATCAAAACCTATACCATTGGCTTCGATAAATTCCAGGCCTATCTGCTCGGGGAAACCGACGGCCAGCCGAAGAGTGCAGAATGGGCGGCAGATATCAGTGGTGTTGATGCTGACGTGATACGCCAATTGGCACGCGATATGGCGAAGCAGCGCACCATGATCATGGGCGGTTGGGGGATTCAGCGCCAACACCACGGTGAGCAACAACACTGGCTGCTGGTGACGGTTGCCTCGATGCTTGGCCAAATTGGTTTGCCGGGTGGCGGCTTTGGTTTCAGCTACCACTACTCTTCCGGTGGTAGCCCAACGGCGAAAGGCGGTATTTTACCGGGGATTTCTGCCGGGAATGCGCCGAAGAACTCGCCATCACCGATTCCGGTGGCGCGCATTGCCGAGTGTCTGGCAAATCCGGGCAAAACCATTGATTTTAATGGCACCAAAGTGACCTATCCCGATGTCAAAATGGTCTATGTGGCTGGCGGAAATACCTTCCATCAGCATCAGGATACCAATAATTTGGTGAAAGCCTGGCAACACCCTGAAACCATCGTGGTTAACGAACCCTACTGGACTGCCACCGCTAAACATGCCGATATCGTGTTACCGGCCACCACCAGTTATGAACGCAACGATTTGGAAATGGGCGGCGACTATTCACAGCTTTATGTTTTCCCGATGCATCAGTGCGTCCCGCCACAACATGAAGCCCGCAGTGATTTTGATATTTTCGCTGCTATGGCCACTCGGCTAGGGGTCATTGATGCCTTTACCGAGGGTAAAGATGAAACTCAGTGGCTGAAATCAATGTATGACGATATGAAGTCACAAGCCCGTACAGCACGTGTCGCCCTACCGCCTTTCGATATGTTCTGGGAGTCAAATAACTATATTCGCTTCCCCATTCCTGAGGCCAACAAGCAATGGGTGCGTTTTGCCGATTATCGTGAGAATCCATTACTCAACCCACTTGGTACACCATCGGGTAAAATTGAAATCTATTCCGATACCATCGCCAAAATGGAGTATGCCGATTGTCAGGGGATCCCAACCTGGATGCCACCGCATGAATGGTATCGCGGAGCCGAAGCGAAAAAATATCCGCTGTCGCTGAACACTGCGCACCCAATCAACCGCCTGCATTCGCAATTGGATAACACACCACTGCGCGAAAAGTACGCGGTAGCGGATCGCGAAGCCATTCTGATCAGCCCACAAGATGCCAGCGCACGTCAGATTGTGAACGGCGATTTAGTGCGAGCATTTAATGATCGCGGGCAGATTTTGGTCGGTGCCGTGGTAACGGAAGATGTGCGGCCAGGCGTGGTACGGATAAGCGAAGGGGCATGGTTTGATCCCGCCGAGCCGTCTGTTCCGGGTTCAATTTGTAAGAACGGTAATATTAATTGCCTGACTTTCGATATCGGCTCGTCCAGTTTGGCGCAAGGTAACTGTGGCCAGATGGCACAGCTTGAAATTGAAAAATACACCGGGCCAGTGCTGAAAAATACCGCTCACGCAGTTCCGGCTGGGGCTTAGTCTTCAGGTTGAATAACTGAGGGCAATATTATTATCGCCCTCATATTGCTGACAAATTAAACCAAGGGGAATCGTGCCGTTGGGGTCGTAACGGCGTAAGCCGTCGGAGCGCCCCTAGGTGCGGTAAACCCTTGGCTCACCGTGCTTTCTCGCCGAGCCAGTCATCGATTAAGGCGCAGTATCCGCTTCCAGTTTAATCAAATACACCAGCGCCTTTTCGCGCGTATCAAAACACATTTCCGGCAATGCTTGCAGGCTGGCACATACTGCCGGGCGAGATGGCAAATGGAAAATACCGCAGCGCATATTGTCATCCAAATGCAGGCAACGGGTATTGGCGGGCTTGCCGAATGGCATACCGGGGATCGGGCTGGAAATTGAAGGAGCAATACAGCAGGCACCGCAATCTGAGCGACAGTCCATCAGCAGGCTCCTGTAGGCTGGTGGAATAACAGCGGACAATAGCAACCCCCCTCGTTAACTACCAGCACTATCCTTGCTCAACGACTCAATAGCCGATCCAGCACACAGCTTCACCACCTAACTCGATTATTCCCAGTTTACTTTTTAACCTAAAAAATGCTTATTCAGGCGATATTCAATTACAACACAACACCGAACCAAGACTAACCACTGACCAAACTATCCACATAAGCATATTCATCTGTTTACAGCTTCGCTGCCACAATGTACCATTGAGCTAGTACGAAAGAACAATTACCATATTATATATTCTCAAAGTAATTGGTGTTGCAGGTAGGCAGCCAGTGAACTCATCCCGATGAGCTTACAAAAGTAAGTGATTCGGGTGAGTGAGTACAGCGAACACCCCTGCAACTTCAAGTACGAAGAGAATTTGGAGTGAAATTAAATGTCGATGGAAGTATCCCAACCACTATCACGCCCCTCCGTCCTCGGCGGCGCAATGATAGTCGCCGGTACCGCTGTGGGGGCGGGGATGTTCTCAATACCCATCGTAACTGCGGGAGTATGGTTCAGCGGCTCAGTTATGCTGCTGATTTATACGTGGGCCTGCATGCTGATTTCCGGTTTGATGATTCTGGAAGCCAATCTGAACTATCCGAGCGGAGCCAGTTTCCACACCATGGTGCAAGACCTGCTGGGTAAGGTGTGGAGCTCCATTAATGGTGTATCTATCACTTTTGTTCTTTATATTCTGACCTACGCCTATATTTCAGCCGGCGGCTCAATTATTACCCATACGCTGGAAAACACCGTGGGCATTGGTCAAACCGGAGCAGGCTTTATCTTTGCCGTTTTGGTGGCATTTATTGTCTGGTTATCCACCCGCGCCGTTGATCGCTTAAGCACCATATTGATCGGCGGAATGGTCATTACATTCGTCATGTCTGTCGGTGATATGTTTAGCCATGTGGAAAGCGCGGTTTTGTTCAATCAGACTGATAGCAATGCCAGTTATTTACCCTATGCATTAGCCGCACTACCCTACTTACTGACCTCCTTTGGCTACCACGGTAATGTGCCGGGGTTGGTGAAGTACTACCATAAAGATGGTAAAGCGGTGGTGCGCAGCTTGCTATACGGCACGTTGATAGCGTTGGTCATTTATATCCTGTGGCAGTATGCCATTCAGGGCAATATAGCCCGGGATGCATTCAAACAAGTTATTGCTGATGGCGGTAACATTGGTAGCCTGCTGAAACAGATGGATACCGTCTCTGCCAGTCAAACCACCAGCCAACTGCTAAATGCCTTCTCTTATATGGCATTAGCCAGCTCATTCCTTGGGGTATCCCTTGGTTTGTTCGACTTTATTGCTGATTTCTTTAAATTCACCGATGACCGCGGCGGGCGTACCAAATCAGCACTCATCACTTTTGTTCCACCTACTGTCGGGGCGCTGCTGTTCCCGAATGGTTTTATTTACGCCATTGGTTTTGCTGGTTTAGCCGCCACCATTTGGGCGGTTATTGTCCCGGCATTGATGGCGCGCGCTAGTCGTAAACGCTTCCCACAAGCAAGTTATCGCGCACCGGGTGGGCGCTTTATGATTGGCTTTATTATCCTGTTTGGCCTGATCAATGCTGTGGCTCATATTGCAGCATTAATGGGTCTGTTGCCGGTGTATGCATAAGGCCGATTCTGTCACGAAAATCTTACTCTTTTTTGCGCTATCTCCTTGCCTGAATCACGCGGCACGAGTAACTTGTCGCAACTTATCTTCAATCCTGATTGGCGGTTAATAAATGGCAAGAGCTAACGAAATAAAACGCGGTATGGCGGTCAACCTCAACGGCAAATTACTGCTGGTGAAAGATATCGACGTGCAAAGCCCAAGTGCCCGTGGTGCGAGCACTTTGTATAAAATGCGTTTTTCTGATGTGCGTACCGGTTTAAAAGTTGAAGAGCGTTTTAAAGGAGATGAAATCCTCGACACCATCACTTTGACGCGCCGCAGTGTGAATTTCTCTTATATCGATGGCGACGAATACGTCTTTATGGATGACGAAGATTTCACTCCATACAACTTCAAAAAAGAGCAGATTGAAGAAGAACTGTTGTTTATTCCTGAAGGTGGGATGCCAGGGATGCAAGTTCTGACAATGGATGGTCAATTGCTGGCGTTAGAATTGCCACAGACTGTTGATATGGAAATTGTTGAAACCGCGCCGAGCATTAAAGGTGCATCAGCCAGTGCCCGTAACAAACCGGCAGTAATGAGTACCGGTTTATCTATTCAGGTACCAGAATATATCAGCCCTGGCGAGAAAATCCGTATTCATATTGCAGAGCGCCGCTATATGGGCCGTGCAGACTAATACCCTTCATCTTTCAAATTATTAAGGGCCGGAATACCGGCCCTTAACTATTTTATACCCAAACTATGCCCTATAGATTTCAAGATGCAGGAAGGCGGCAAGCGAGATAATCCCGATGAGCTTACATAAGTAAGTGATTCGGGTTATTGAGAGCAGCCAACACACCTGCAGTTTGAAAGATGAAGGGCTATTTAAGCTCAGGGAAGAATGCGCGCTTAAGCGCCAACTCAACTCCGCGAACTTCTGCCAACCCTTTCAGCCGACCAATTGCGGAATAGCCCGGATTGGTTTTCTTATGTAAATCATCCAGCATTTGGTGGCCGTGGTCTGGTCGCATCGGAATTGGACGCCTATCTCCCGCGGCCTGGCGACGTTGCTCTTCAGTTAAAATGGCTTTAACCACTGAGTACATATCAACATCACCTTGCAGGTGACCGCCTTCATGGAAGGTTTTTGGGTTCCCTTCGCGGCAAGTCGAACGCAAATGAGTGAAGTGAATACGATCGCCAAAAGTCTCGATCATCTTCACCAAGTCATTATCTGCACGGACACCATAAGAGCCGGTACACATAGTGAAACCATTATGGATGCTGTCAACGGTCTCTTTCAGCCACTGCATATCTTCAATGGTGGAAACAATACGCGGCAGGCCAAGAATTGGGCGCGGTGGATCATCCGGGTGAACCGCCATACGCAGACCGACCTGTTCAGCGACCGGTATAATCGCACGCAGGAAATATGCCATGTTTTCACGTAGTTGTGCTTTATCGATGCCATCATACTCGGCTAAGCGCGCACGGAATTGATCCAGCGTATAACCCTCTTCAGCGCCGGGTAGACCCGCAATGATATTGCCTGTCAACTTAGCAATATCAGCCTCGGTCATCGCGTCAAAGTAAGCTTTCGCCTGTGCTTGCTCTTCAGCGGTGTAATCCTTCTCCGCGCCGGGGCGTTTCAGGATATGCAGCTCGAAAGCAGCAAAGGCTATCTGGTCAAAGCGCAGTGCCTTGGAACCATCCGGCAATTGATATTCCAGATCGGTACGTGTCCAGTCCAATATCGGCATGAAGTTATAGCACACGATATCAATGCCGCATTCGGCAAGGTTACGCAGAGTTTGTTGATAGTTTTCAATATGTTGATCGTAATTACCGCTATGAGTTTTTATTTCCTCATGAATCGGTACACTTTCCACCACCGACCATACCAACCCTTTAGCCGCAATTTCAGCCTGACGCTGTTTGATTTCACTCACCGGCCAGACTTGACCATTCGGGATATGGTGTAATGCAGTCACTACTCCGGTCGCACCAGCCTGACGGACATCATCTAACGACACCGGATCATTTGGGCCATACCAACGCCATGTTTGTTCCATTTATTTTTACCTTCTACGTAAACTGTTCAGGTGCATACAATTTTGTTATACCGACTAATGCGGTTATCCCACGAATGCTTTTATATCGACAATGTTGTTATACCGATTTCCAAGAGGTATCACTCAGCTTTATCCTTACTCTTTAAGCGCTGCGTGTCAAAAAGCAAAACCTCATTGGTTGATCCACTTCACGAATATAATCAATATTGGACTTACCAATTTTATTTTCTGTCATATGGCTTTACACTGCAAGCCGTTATTGTATGGCAACAAGCAAAAGAAAACGGTCAGTATGGTGTGGCTTTTTCCTATAGAAGCCAAACGAAACTGGTCTAACAACTTTTTATCTAACACCTTTTATCGCAATCCCCTTTGTTATATCCATGGGGTGAATGATTCTGGAGCCACGAATGAACACTATTGCCAACAGCCGCCTTCCCGACACCGTACAGCAGCCTGCTTATGATAGAACTGCACTGAAAAGCCGCATTGTTCACATCGGTTTTGGCGCATTTCACCGCGCTCATCAGGCGCTATTGACTGACAGGGTATTAAATAAACAAGGGGGAGACTGGGGAATCTGTGAAGTCAGCTTGTTTGGTGCTGATGTCTTGATTCAAAACTTGCGCCAACAAGATCACCTCTTCTCCGTATTGGAAAAAGGCGCGCAAAGCAATCAAGCCATTGTCGTTGGCTCGGTATGTGAATCGGTGCATGCCCGCTTAGACGGCGTTATGCAGGTGCTGGAAAAATTGGCCGAACCACAAGTGGCGATCGTGTCGCTGACCATTACGGAGAAAGGTTATTGCATTGAGCCGGGTACCGGCCAACTGGATCTGCAAAATGAATTTGTCCGCGCCGATCTCGCTATCCCTGATGCTCCCACTTCCGCCCCTGGTATTCTGGTTGAAGCGCTGCGATTACGGCGCTTGCGCGGACTGCCGCCGTTTACTGTGCTGTCATGCGATAACATTCCAGAAAATGGCCATGTGGTGAAAAACGCGGTACTGGGTCTGGCAACAGCCCGCGACCCAGAGTTGGCAAGCTGGATAGAGCATAATGTCACTTTCCCTAATACCATGGTCGATCGCATTGTTCCGGCTGCTACCCCAGAAACATTACAACAGATAGCCGATACGTTAGGTGTGGCCGATGCTTGCGGTATTGCCTGTGAACCGTTTATTCAATGGGTGGTTGAAGACAATTTTGTCGCGGGTCGCCCTGACTGGCAAGTCGCTGGGGTACAGTTAGTTGATGATGTCTTGCCATTTGAAGAAATGAAGTTGCGCATGTTGAACGGTAGCCATTCTTACCTCTCCTATTTGGGGTATCTGGCCGGTTATCAGCATATTAATGACTGCATGGCAGACGAAAATTATCGGCTGACCGCACGTCGTCTGATGATGGCAGAACAAGCTCCAACATTGCGCGTCACCGGTATTGATCTGAATGCTTATGCTGACCAGTTGATTGAGCGTTATAGCAATCCATCATTGAAACACCGCACCTGGCAAATCGCTATGGACGGTAGCCAGAAATTGCCACAACGGATGCTGGATTCAGTGCGTTGGCATTTACAAAATGGCGGCCCATATCGCTGCCTGGCACTGGGTATCGCGGGTTGGATGCGTTATGTGAGCGGTGTAGATGATAACGGGCAACCTATTGATATTCGTGACCCAATGGTGGATAGCTTTAAAGCCTCCGTTGAGAATAGCGAAGATGGGGTTGCCAGAGTACAGAGTTTATTGTCATTAAAATCACTGTTTGGTGAATCCTTGCCACAACAATCCGAATTTGTTCAAGCTGTAACAGAAGCTTATCTCAGCCTTCAGCAGTTTGGCGCGAAAGAAACGGTAAAACGTTTAGCTCAGCAGGATTAATTTAGTGAGCTAACAGGATGAGGCTCATTAAATCTAATCAGAACAGTGAGCACAGCCAACCCCCCTGTAGCTTCAAAGCCGCAGGGTTTACCCAAAGTCATTGAAGTTACAGGTAGGCGGCAAGCAAGCGAATCCCGATGAGCTTACACCAGTAAGTGATTCGGGTGAGTGATCGCAGCCAACACCCCTGTAGCTTCAAGGCCGCAGGGTAAATTACTCTTCGAGTTGATATGGCGCAGACTCAAACAAATAACCATCAAAATCGGGATGGTTAGCATCCGAGATTTCAAGCAATTTCAATTTTACATTTTCCAAATGCTGCCACATGGCTTGCTTGGCTGCTTTGCTATCTCGGCGTAGTACCGCTTGCAGGATTTTTTGGTGATCTTCCATCCATTGCCAACGGTAACTGAAATCAAGGGTATGACTGTGCGCCCCCTGCCACATGGCGCTGGTTTTTCTCGCCTGCCATGCCTCTGCAACCATATTTGCCAATACACTATTTTGCGTCGATTGGGCCAGCAAGCAGTGAAACAGCTCATCTGCACTTTCATCCACAGCACCAGCATCTAAAGCGTTTTTTTCCTGCTCAATGGCCTGACGCATTTTGATGATGTCTGCTTTAGTCGCTTGCATAGCAGCAAAAGCAGCGACTTCACTTTCCAGTAATTGGCGAGCCTGCAATAGCTCAAATGGGCCATAGCCACTGTCGGCAGACACGACAGACTCCCCATTTACGAGCCTATCGGGAACATTCACCACATAGACGCCAGAGCCCTTGCGCACTTCCACTAATTTTTCCAGCTCCAGCATAATCAATGCTTCACGTACCACACTGCGGCTGACGCTGAAGTTTTCGGCAATATCACGCTCAGGTGGTAAACGATCACCTAAATTGTATTGCCCACTGATAATTGCTTCTCGCAGCTGACTGCCGACTTCCTGATATAACCGCATAACCTTATTTCCTGCATCAGGTATTAGCATTAAAAACGCTAAATTGGCCTGACCAAAGGGTGTCTGAATAACGATCAGTATATCATGTGGTCAAACTATTTCATTGCGGTCAAACAATTTCAATGAAGAAGAAAACATCCGAAAAACTAACACGGCTTATCAGTGTAATAAGCCGTGTTTATAGGATGATTAATTGAGTTTGTAGCATTAGAGGTAAGTAACGGTCAAAATTCCCAAACTACGTTGCGGATTCAACCATTCCAGATTTGAAGACGCCAACTGATTGGGTAACCGAGAAGTTAGAGACATATTACGCGAGAGTGTTTGTCGTTGAGTCAGTGTTTCACCATTGCGATAACAGCGGGTTGTTATCGTTTGATCAGAAAATGAGGTATCACATGGGCTTTCTACAATAGCTCCGGAAAATGTAATTGTTCCACTCACCGACAAGGTAGACTGTGCGCTACTTGCGGCAAAAGATATTGTCCATGAAAACAATATTGCTAATATAATCTGCATCCGATATTTGCTCATAACTACCTCGACTCTCATAACTGTCATTTTAAAGATAGAGGATTCCAGGCTGAGCAATGGAAATGATAGAGCATTTTTTATAGCGCTACTCTTTCAATAACTCACTAAAATCCCTCGATGAGACAAATTATATTTCCTATCTTGATATAACCATTAGGCGCCGTTCCTAAGTCCCCTAGGAAATACGCTGTGTTTTGGCTTTTTTCGTTTCAAAATAAGCCGACTCAGTGTTATATCCTCTGCATATAACTACGGCACCAATGGCCTTAAACTTAATAGGGCATTAAAAAAAATTAATATCGGAGACTTCTGATGACAAAAACAAACTTGATTACCGGCTTTTTGGGATGTGGCAAAACCACCACCATTCGCCATTTATTGTCGCAAAAACCGGAACATGAAAAATGGGCGGTTCTGGTCAATGAATTCGGCGAGATCGGTATTGATGGAGCGCTATTGGCTGATAGTGGTGCGGTATTAAAAGAAATACCCGGTGGCTGCATGTGTTGTGTCAATGGATTACCCATGCAAGTCGGCTTGAATATGTTGTTACAACAAGCAAAACCAGATCGGTTACTGATTGAACCTACGGGGTTGGGACATCCAAAACAGATTCTGTCTTTATTAACCTCGGATATTTATCAACCGTGGATCTCGCTGCATGCCACTCTAGCACTGTTGGATGCACGCCAGTTAAGTGAGCCTCGCTATACCGAGAATGAAAATTTTCGAGACCAATTGGCCGCAGCCGATGTTCTCGTGGCAAATAAACAAGATGCCTATAGCGAGATGGATTATGCGGTATTAAAGCAATGGCATGAAGAACAGCCAGTATCACGCCCACTCTATTATGCTGAACAAGGGAAGATTGATATTGCTTTGCTGGATATACCGCACAGTAATAATGATGAATTACCCGACGGCGCACATCATCACAGCTCAACACGACAAAAAGGGTTAGCTGCATTAAGCTTGAAAGGTAACGAACCTTGGCGTCGCGCCCTTAATCAAGGTCAAGGTTATCTGAGTTGTGGTTGGGTATTTAATGCCGATACCGTATTTGACACAGTACCATTATTGGAGTGGGTACGATTAAATCCAGTAGAACGTATAAAAGGCGTGATGCGCATTCCTGAGGGCACTCTGGTGGTTAACCGCCAAGGGCATGACTTGAAAATTGAAACTCGCCAGGTTCCCCCACTTGATAGCCGGATTGAACTCATTAGCACAACTGACCCTGACTGGAATTCATTACAGCATGAATTACTCGGGACTCGACTACGCAAAGGAGTATAATGCGCCCAAATTTATTTACTGCACCGTTGTTACACTGACAATTTATAGATTAAAGGCCATCGCATGACCCGTCGTAATTTGCCGACAATACTACTGCTCAATTTACTTGGAATAGCCCTGTTTTTCTCTTGGTATATTCCAGCAAACCACGGTTTTTGGTTTAAAATAGATTCAGCAGTATTCTTCTATTTTAACCAACATTTGCTGTCCAGCCCCCCATTTCTGCATTTGGTAGCGATCACCAACAATCGGGCCTTTGATGTTATTTCCCTGATTTGCATGGGGCTGCTTTATTTGTACTTCTATATGAAAGAGACCACCGCAGGTCGACGTCGGTTGATCGTCGCGGGATTTGTTATGCTGCTAACAGCAGTTATCCTCAACCAACTCGGTCACTTACTGCCCGTTTCACATCCCAGTCCAACTCTGACCTTTGAAAATATTAACCGCGTCAGTGAATTAACCGGCATTCCGACCAAAGATGCATCAAGCGATAGCTTCCCCGGCGACCACGGTATGATGCTGATGATTTTTGCCTGTTTTATGCTGCGCTATTTTTCCCGAGGTGCCTTTGCTATCGCCCTGCTAATCGTGGTTCTCTTTTCCATGCCACGAATAATGATTGGCGCACATTGGCTTACTGATATTGCCGTCGGCTCGCTCTCAATTGTTTTGGTGGGAATGAGTTGGGTATTAATGACACCGCTCAGTGACAAAATCATTGATGTCATTAACCGAAATCTGCCGGGCTCAAAAAGTCGGTAACCCGCATTCTGCTTTATGATAGAGCAAAAAAGCCTATTTTTTGCTCTATCTATAATTAACGCGTTCACTCATTTATCATCACCAAACGGCTACAAATTCAGCTATCCGCTTTTAATATATAATATTACATTATGTAACATTAACATTTTGTAAAATTATGGGTATAAAAGCTCTCGCCTTTTATTAATCATTACGGTAATCTCAAAAACGTTTGTGCTCGGATACCGGCATTTCACCCTTATCCTGATTTATATTGTGCGTTCCTGCACATTTATTTGGTTAAGTGATTGTCTCATCTGACCACAATCAATAATCTCGATTCGTTTGGCATTTTGGTAGCGACATCCGTCGTAAGGACAGCAAGGGAAAACAACAACAATGGTCAAGTCTCAACCTATTATGAGATATATTCTGCGGGTCATTCCTGCAGTTGCAGCAGCGGTAATGTTATCCGCGTGTAGTTCACCACAGACTTCGAACTTACATAATACGCAAACTGAGATGCGTGCAGTTAATGACAAAGATGGGCTTTTACTGCAAGCCTCTCAGGATGAATTCGAAGCAATGGTGCGCAACGTTGACGTCAAGTCGAAGATTTTAGAACAGTATGCAGGGTGGAAAGGTGTTCGTTATCGTTTAGGCGGTAGCAGCAAACGTGGTATTGATTGTTCTGCGTTTGTACAAACGACTTTCCGTGAACAATTTGGTATGGATTTGCCACGCTCAACATCTGAGCAGCAGGATCTTGGCAAAAAAATCCAACGTACTAAGTTGCGCCCCGGTGATTTGGTACTGTTCCGAGCAGGATCGACAGGCCGCCACGTTGGTATCTATTTAGGTAACGATAAGTTTGTACATGCATCGACCAGCGTCGGTGTGACAATATCGAGCCTAAATGAAGATTATTGGAATAAGCGTTATCGTGATGGGCGACGAGTGCTAAGTAGCGGTTCGCGCAGCTAACTGATTTTTATTCCTGTTGTCCGAGATACCAAACGAAACGATGAAACGCTGCCTCGGCAGCGTTTTTTATTGCCGAAATCATTTTATTGCCAAAATATAGTTTTTGTAGTCCCTCTACCCACTCCTTGTAGGAAACGTCCTTTTTTTGATCAAGACACGTAATTCAAGAATTTTCTGTGTAAAATTCGCCCCGCTAAACCAAGAGTTTTCTGGCACTAAGACATATCAACCACCGATTATTCTTTCTAGAATAAAGTAGATTGCGTTACTAAGCTGAAAATTTGTTTTATGGATATGTATTTCTAAAATACGCCAATAGAAATTAAGTTCACTTACACCGCATATTTGATGCATTTACATGGCATCTTTGCTTTATATTGGATTGAATTTCAAATCGATAAGCTTATTAATGTCAATATTGCTCCCTAGCAAATCGGTAGCGCTGTGCTGCTAACTTACTTATACTCATAATACTTTATCGATCTTGCTGAGGAGCGGCGTAACATGGGTTCAAACAGTGCGTTCTCCCGCAATATTTTATCCAGACGTCATCTCGTTAAAAAAAGTGTCATCCTCGCGCTCTGTTTCTTTATTCTTTTTGCTGTTATTACGCTGTCATTACTTTATCGCAGTAGTGAGCGTAAATTAACATTGCAAAGTGACCATATTATCTCCTACTCGTCTCAGTTCCTGAGTGAACTCACAACGTCGATGTCTCAGCTTATCCCACTGAGTGCAAAAAATTGTGAACAGGCCAGTTCTGCGCTGCACTACCGCGCCGCATTTACGAATGGTGTTCGTGCTTTCTTATTGGTGCGGAATGATATCGCTTATTGTTCTTCGGCCACGGGCGAAATGAATGTACCTGTCAGCGCGCTATACCCTAAAATTAATGTCTCTCAGCCATTAGATTTTAAAATTCAGCAAGGTACACCGATGATGCCAGGCAAACCGGCAATAGGTGTATGGTTACGCGAAGCGGGCCGCGGAAATACCGGCGTATTGGCAACACTAGAACTGACTTTACATCCCTACCTATTGCTGAATTATTCGAATAACCAGGTCAACGGCTTAGCTATCATTATTGATGAACTGGCGGTTACCACCTTTGACGCTAAAGTCATTCCTATCAGCCAGCTACCAACTCGCGATGCACGTGAGATCCAGCTCCCCGGCTACCCAATTAAAATATTGATTTATCATACCAGCCTGACCGCAGATGATATCCGTATGACTTTGTTGGGCGGGTTGTTACTTGCAGGCTTAGTTGGCATTCTGGCTTATTATATTTTAATTGCCAGCCAAAGTGCAGAAGCTGAAATCTTACGTGGTATTCGGCGTGGCGAGTTCTTTGTTGAATACCAGCCCGCATTTCGGTCAGATGACCGTTCCATTTCTGGATTAGAAGCACTTATCCGTTGGCAGCATCCTATTGAAGGACGTATTTCCCCTGATCTTTTCATTCCCTATGCGGAAGCTCAACATCTGATTCAGCCTCTTACCCGGCATTTATTTGAATTAATCATAAAAGACAGCAAATTAATGGCAGCTCATGTTCCAGCTGGAGTTAAATTAGCCTTTAATATTTCACCTGTTCACCTTACTGATGATAACTTCCGCAAAGATGTCACTCAGATGTTACAACAATTAAATACCGATGTATTCTCACCAGTATTCGAGATTACCGAACGGGGCATGGTTGAAGAAGAATTGGCAATTGAGCAATTTGCCTGGTTGCGTTCTCAGGGGATACAAATCGCTGTTGATGATTTTGGTACCGGGCACAGTGCACTGATTTATTTAGAACGTTTTACATTAGACTTTATTAAAATCGATCGTGGTTTTGTCAGTACTATCGGTATTAATACTGTCGCTGCACCGGTATTAGATGCTGTATTAATGTTGGCGAACAAACTCAATATTGAAACCGTCGCAGAAGGTGTTGAAACCGAACAACAACTCCAGTATTTAGCGCAACATGGGGTCAACTACCTACAAGGATACCTACTCAGCAAGCCGCTATCTGTTGAGGATCTGGTCAAGTTTTGTCATAAAAAAACTTCGTAACAAAAACTCATTGGCTTAATGTTTGCTTTACCCTTGTAAACTGGTAATTTCATTTGAGATTATTACTACGCAAATAACAGCAGGAGATCACTACCAATATGTTGTTACGCCTATTTGCTGCCTTGGCGCTATCAGCCCTGAGTTTTGGTCTGCAAGCTGAAACTATTAAAGAAGGTAGCTCTTTTGCCATATTGGGCGAACCTAAGTACTCATCAGATTTTAGCCATTTTGATTATGTCAATCCAGCGGCCCCTAAAGGCGGAGATATCACGCTCTCTGCAATTGGCACCTTTGATAACTTCAACCGCTATGCACTGCGTGGCAACCCGGCTGTTCGCACTGAGCGTCTATATGATTCGCTGTTTAGTACCTCAGACGATGAAATTGGTAGCTATTACCCATTAATTGCCGAGTCAGCGCGTTTTGCTCCCGACTTTCACTGGATTGAAGTTGATATCAATCCTCGCGCCCGTTTTCATGATGGCAAGCCCATTACCGCCCAAGATGTGGCATTCACTTTCAATAAATTCATGACCGAAGGTGTGCCGCAATTTCGTATCGTTTATAAGGGCGTACAGGTAAAAGCCATTTCGCGCCTGACCGTGCGTTTTGAATTCCCGGAACCCAATAAAGATAAGATGCTGGGACTATTTGGTTTACCTGTAATGCCAGAGCATTTCTGGAAAGATCATAAACTCAGTGACCCACTGAGTCAGCCGCCGGTCAGCAGTGGCCCCTATCGTATTGGTAAATATAAGATGGGCCAATTTATTACCTATGAGCGAGTCAAAGACTACTGGGCAGCCAACTTGCCAGTCAATCGCGGGCAATATAATTTTGACACCATCCGTTATGATTATTATTTAGACGATAAAGTCGCATTGGAAGCTTTTAAAGCCGGTGCTTTTGATTTCCGTGAAGAAACTTCGCCCAAGAGTTGGGCTACCCAATATGTGGGCGGTAACTTTGCGAAAAACTATATAGTGAAACAAGATATCCTTGATAATTCGGCTCAAAATACCCGCTGGCTGGCGTTTAATGTCCAGCGCCCTATTTTTAGCGACCGGCGAGTTCGTGAAGCACTGACATTGGCATTTGATTTTGACTGGATGAATAAAGCATTTTATTTCGACAGTTATCAACGCACTAATAGCTTCTTCCAGAACACGGAATATGCGGCTAAAGGTTATCCTGACAGCGCTGAATTAGCCTGGCTGGCACCGCTAAAAGGCAAAATTCCACCGGAAGTATTCACTCAAATTTACCAGCCGCCACACACTGACGGCAGCGGGAATGCACGCGATAATCTATTAAAAGCGCGGGAATTATTGAGTGAAGCGGGCTGGGAAATTAAAAATCAGCAATTAGTGAACAGCAAAACCGGTAAACCTTTTGTCTTTGAGTTGTTGTTGCTCAGCGGCAGTAACTTCCAATATGTTCAACCGTTTAAGCATAATTTGCAGCGTTTGGGCATAACGATGAATATCCGCGAAGTGGATAGTTCTCAGTTTGTTAACCGCCTGCGCAGCCGGGATTACGATATGATCCCCACGGTTTACACGGCTTTCCCTTACCCTAGCCCGAATCTGCAAATCTTCTGGAGTTCGGCTTATATTGATTCCAGTTATAACGCTTCGGGTATTAAAGATCCGGCGATCGACCAATTGATTGAACAGATTATTAAACATCAGGAACAGCCAGAGGCGCTGTTATCTCTGGGCCGCGCTCTGGATCGCGTATTGACCTGGAACTACTTGATGATCCCGATGTGGTATTCCAACCACGCTCGCTTTGCTTATTGGGATAAGTTCTCGATGCCCGCAGACAGACCCACTTATTCGCTCGGCTTTGATAGCTGGTGGTTTGATGTCAACAAGGCAGCTCGCCTGCCAACAGAACGTCATTAGGGGGCGATTGTGGGCGCATATCTGCTACGGCGACTATTGCTGGTTATCCCCACGCTGTGGGCGATTATTACTATTAACTTTTTTATTGTGCAAATAGCCCCCGGTGGCCCGGTTGATCAGGCGATTGCCAACATCGAACTGGGCCATTCCAGCGGATATAGTGCCGGCGTCGGCGATAGCGGGTTAGGTGGCGCTAAGGTTGGCCTGAATGCCGCACAAGTTGGTGATAGCAACTATCGTGGCTCACGCGGATTAGACCCGGAAGTTATTGCCGAGATCAAACAGCGCTTTGGCTTTGATAAACCACTGCATCAGCGCTATTTCGAGATGCTTTGGAGCTATGTACGTTTTGATTTTGGTGACAGCCTATTCCGTGGTGAATCTGTTATGTCATTGATTAAACATAGCCTGCCGGTATCTATCTCGCTGGGGTTATGGAGCACACTGATTATCTATCTGGTTTCAATTCCTTTGGGAATTAAAAAGGCGGTGCGTAGTGGTTCGGCTTTTGATACCTGGAGCAGTACCTTAATCATTATCGGCTATGCTATCCCTTCGTTTTTATTCGCCATTTTATTGATTGTGCTGTTTTCCGGCGGCAGTTATTTCGATCTGTTCCCGTTACGAGGGCTGGTGTCTAGCAACTGGGATACCCTACCGTGGTACGGCAAAATAACCGACTATTTGTGGCACATCACATTACCGGTTCTGGCCACCGTGATTGGCGGTTTTGCCACACTGACCATGCTGACCAAAAACTCGTTTTTGGACGAAATTCGTAAACAATATGTGGTTACTGCTCGCGCCAAAGGTTTATCCGAAGAAAAAATCCTTTATCGGCATGTGTTCCGCAATGCCATGCTGCTGGTGATTGCCGGCTTCCCTGCCACTTTTATTAGCATGTTTTTTACTGGGTCATTATTGATAGAAGTGATGTTTTCACTGAATGGCTTAGGGCTACTGGGCTATGAAGCCACTTTACAACGCGATTATCCGGTGATGTTTGGCACTCTTTATATTTTCACTCTGATTGGTTTATTGCTGAATATCCTCAGCGATATCACTTACACCCTGGTTGACCCACGGATTGATTTTGAGGGCCGCCAATGATCAAGCGACTAAGTGCAATTAATCAAGCCCGCTGGGCGCGGTTTCGCCAGAACCGCCGTGGCTATTGGTCACTGTGGATCTTTCTAACACTGTTTATTATTAGTTTGTTTGCCGAATTGATAGCCAACGACAAGCCGCTCTTGGTGAGCTATCAGGGTAAATTTTACATGCCCTTTATGGTCAACTACACCGAATCAACCTTTGGTGGCATTTTAACCACGGCAGCGGATTACCAAGATCCATATGTCATTGGCCGGATTAAAGATAATGGCTGGGCCATCTGGGCACCCATCCGCTTTAGCAACAACACCATTAATTTTGCGACAGACGTGCCTTTCCCCTCGCCACCGAGCCGCACTAATTTGCTCGGTACTGACAGCACTGGTGGCGATGTGTTGGCCAAGATCATTTACGGCTTTCGTATCTCACTGTTATTTGGCCTGACATTAACCCTGCTCTCCAGTGTGATTGGGATTTGTGCTGGGGCAGTTCAGGGCTATTACGGCGGAAAAATTGACTTGTTGGGGCAGCGATTTATTGAAGTCTGGTCTGGCATGCCAACCCTGTTTTTAATCATTTTACTGTCCAGTATTGTGCAGCCAAATTTCTGGTGGCTACTCGCCATTACCGTGATATTTGGCTGGATGGGGCTGGTTGGTGTGGTGCGAGCCGAGTTTCTGCGTACCCGAAATTATGACTATATACGTGCTGCAAGGGCGATGGGAGTGCGCGATCGCGTGATTATGTCGCGACATATGCTGCCCAATGCCATGGTTGCCACTCTGACCTTTCTGCCCTTTATTTTGTGCGGTTCGATAACTACCCTAACCTCACTGGATTTCCTTGGCTTTGGCTTGCCAATGGGCTCGCCTTCACTCGGCGGGCTGTTATTGGAAGGTAAAAATAACCTTCAGGCTCCGTGGCTAGGAATAACAGCATTTTTGGTATTGGCGGTGTTGTTATCTCTGTTGATCTTTATCGGCGAAGCGGTGCGTGACGCCTTTGACCCAAGCAAGGTGTACTGATATGGCGACCTCCCCACTTCTGGATATTCAAAATCTCAGTATTGCCTTTCGCCAGGCAGGTGTTGAACACCAGGTCGTCAGCGAGTTGTCATTGCAAATAAATGCCGGTGAAACACTGGCTTTGGTCGGGGAGTCTGGTTCGGGGAAAAGTGTCACTGCCCTGTCGATATTGCGCCTGCTACCCTCACCACCCGTGGTGTACCCCAGTGGCGATATTCTGTTTGCCGGTAAATCGCTATTACATGCCGATGAACCGACATTGCGCGGCATTCGTGGTGATCAGATTTCCATGATTTTCCAGGAACCGATGGTGTCATTAAACCCGCTACACACCATTGAGAAGCAGCTATCTGAAGTGCTATCACTGCACCGCGGCATGCGTCCGGAAGCCGCCCGTACTGAGATTATCCAGTGCCTTGACCGGGTCGGTATTCGCAACGCCAAAGGCCGACTGGCTGATTTCCCACATCAGCTTTCCGGGGGTGAGCGCCAGCGCGTCATGATTGCTATGGCAGTCCTGACTAAGCCCAAATTACTGATTGCCGATGAACCCACGACGGCACTGGATGTTTCGGTGCAAGCCCAGATTTTGAGTTTGCTGAAAGAGTTAAAGCAAGAGATGGGCATGAGTTTACTGTTTATCACCCATAACCTGAATATCGTGCGCCGGTTGGCTGATAATGTGGCCGTGATGCGTGAGGGGCGCGTGGTTGAGCGCAATACTCGCCAGGCGCTGTTTAACTCACCACAGCATGCTTATACTCGCCAGTTATTGGATGCCGAACCACAGGGCGAACCACTACCACTCCAAACCGGCCTGCAACCCTTACTTGAAGTCAAAGGGCTGCAAGTGGCTTTCCCGATTAAACGTGGCTTGTTGCGCCGAACTGTCTCGCATCATTATGCTTTGAAAGATCTCAGTTTTGCTTTAAGGCCCGGTGAAAGTTTAGGTTTGGTGGGGGAATCCGGTTCAGGGAAAAGCACCACCGGGCTGGCATTGCTGCGCTTATTGCCTTCCCAAGGTGAGATTTGGTTTGATGGTCAACCGTTGCATAATTTCTCGCCCAAACAGATGTTGCCTTATCGCAGCCGAATTCAGGTGGTGTTCCAGGACCCTTACTCGGCACTGAATCCACGCTTGAATATTCAGCAGATTATTGCTGAGGGGCTGGAAGTTCATCAGAAACTCAGTGCGGCGCATCGCGAGCTGCGTGTGATTAAGGCGATGGAAGAAGTTGGATTGGATCCGGTGAGCCGCTATCGCTACCCAACGGAGTTCTCTGGTGGACAGCGCCAGCGCATTGCTATTGCACGTGCATTAATCCTGCAACCTCAACTACTGATCCTCGACGAGCCTACCTCTTCTCTGGACAAATCGGTACAGGCACAAATACTGGCTTTGCTGAAATCCCTTCAGCAGCGCTACCAACTCAGTTACCTGTTTATCAGCCATGACTTACAAGTCGTACGGTCACTGTGTCATCAAGTGATTGTGTTAAAACAGGGAGAGGTGGTGGAACAAGGGGACTGTCAGGCCATATTTGCAGCGCCAAAACAGCAATATACCCAGCAATTATTGCAATTTGCTGACTAGTTTGGCGCACAGCAGGAATCAGGGCATACGAAAGCGCCAGCATAAATCACTGACGAAAGCTTAATCGCGAATCAGAAAGGATAAAGCGCAGTCATGGTCTCAGCAATAGCCACACCGACATCTTTCAGACGGCACATGGTCGCACTTTCATCCTGACGATGAACAAACAGGCAAGGCTCGCCTTCCCATTCCACAATGGCGGAGTCCACCTGTATCTCTTGTAGCGAAAGATGGAGCCGCTGCATGATAATTTGCGCATGTGTACCATCATGGCTCAGTAACTTCAGTCCCATGAGGTCATTGTTGCTATCGTCTATCGCGGCTAGTGGCATCGGTTCAACTTTGACGCCGATAAACCCAGATAACCAGCGGTAACTTTGCGGCAGACGATGTACTACCGAAAGTTGGATATTATTCACGTATTTTTCCTAGTCAAAAATAAAATTCAAAAATCACAAAAGCACCACAATGACTCACACTTACTAAAGTTATAGCCGCTAAGTTGTCATTGTGCTTGGTTCAAACCTCACCAAAACACACCTTTGATAACAATTTAGAAACTAAAAATCAACAATGCCATTTTTTGTGCTGTTTTTAACCTTTGGTCAGTCCCCCTTACCAAGCTTGAGACTGCCAGTTTGGGATTTAGATCCCATTTTTCGTTATATTTAACCCTTTATGGCGGCTATCTCAACCATTTTTCTTGCAAACCCATTACCTAATACCAGCCAATATTTTACATTTAACGAACAATTCATCGTCAAACAAACCTAATAAAGTAGATTTAATTAATTGATAAATATATAAATTCACTGATATCAACTTCTCTCTTACGAGCAAGAATAACAGGTAAAAATAACGTTATAACAATTTCATCTTTTTTGATACATCGCTCAAAAAGTTAACAATATGGTGCCAAGCACAACTATGCAATAAATAATGATATGCATGCTTATTATATTGATTGAGCGCAAGAGTTTTGCCTTTTTTAGAGGCAAATAGAGTGATATTTAATGATGTGAAAGGTAAAGCAAGGAGGAGGAACAAATAAGACTGAAATTGACAAATTGGTTACAAATAACAAACGTGAAGGGAGCCCCAAAGGCATTTACCCTTCACATTCTATTCAATCAGGCTATTTTACCGCACTTTTATTCTGCGGACGGCTGGCATACAGATACAACAGCATGGCGACAATAATACAAAATGCCATTGAACTGACCATCGGCCAGGCACTGCGGGAGGGGGCCATCGATAACAGCGTTCCCACTACCGCGCCAATACCAAAGCGCAAAGTACCGGCCAAAGAAGACGCCGTCCCAGCCATATGCGGGAAATCATCCAAAATGACTGCCATCGCATTTGAGGTAATCATCGCGATGCACCCGACATAAGCCGCAACACCCAACACCAGCGCCCAGAATCCTAACCCGGTGGCACAGACCACCAATAGCCAGATCCCCATGACAAATTGAACTAACATACCAAAACGGAACATCTTCAGCGCGCCGAAGCGGCGAACATTACGGCTGTTGATCAATGTCATCAAGAATAAAAAGACAATATTCAGCGCGAAGTAATAGCCGAAGTTTTGCGGAGAAACTCCATTTAAATCAATATAAACAAACGGCCCAGCACTGAGGAATGAGAACATACCGGCAAAAGAGAAACCGCTGGCCAGCATGTAGCTCAGTACTCGTTTATGACGGAATAAAGCGCCAAAATTGCCAATAGTGGTGCGCAAATGAAACTTCTGCCGTTTCTCTTTCGGCAAGGTTTCTTTGATAAACAACGCGACCAATATCGCCCCCACCAACGCAGCACCCGCCATGCTCCAGAAGATGGCGTGCCAGCTAAACCACACTAACAAGGCACCCCCGATAATCGGTGCCAGCAATGGCGCGATAGTCATCACCAAGACCACAAAAGACATCATTCGTGAGAAATCATCTTTGGTGAACATATCTCGCATCAATGCATTAATCACCACACTGGCAGCAGCAGCTGACAAACCATGTAGGAAACGTAAATTAATCAGTTGCTCAACTGACTGCGCCATGGCACAAGCCATTCCCGCCAGAGCAAAGATAAGCGTGCCCCAGAAGATAACCGGCTTACGCCCGATGCTATCAGCCATTGGCCCATAGAACATTTGCCCGATGGCGAACCCCAGTACATAGGCACTTAGTGTCATCTGTACCGCACCACTTTCTACGCCAAACTCCTGCGCAATGATGGGCATACTGGGCAAATACATATCAATAGCCAGAGGCATCAGCATTGATAGCAAGCCCAAGATAAAGATCAAGCCAACGTGGGATGTCCGGTTCTTTGCTTCATTTGGATTACTGGCATGCACGTTCGACCACTCCTTCAATAACCTACCAACCTACCGCGGGTAATATCAACGGCAAAACAGTGTGGAAACAAAGGCTCCACACTGCAATAGAACATCAATTACAAGTGGGGAGCGCCAACACTGGCAATTTCTTCCGGTGTCAGTGGGCGATACTCACCAGGTGCCAAATCATCATCAAGTTTGATATCGCCAATGCGCTCACGGTGCAGTTCCAACACGCGATTACCCACGGCCGCAAACATACGTTTCACCTGATGGTAGCGCCCTTCACTGATGGTCAGCCGCACCAACTGTGGTTCGATTACCTCAAGTTGAGCGGGTTTAGTCAGAGACTTCTCATTATGCAACTGCACGCCGTCGGTAAACTGCTGCGCGGTATCATCAGCAATCGGCTGTTCCAGCGTTACCAAATAGGTCTTTTCACAATGATGGCGTGGAGAGGTAATGCGGTGTGACCATTGACCGTCATCGGTCATCAGTACCAATCCGGTGGTATCGATATCCAACCGCCCAGCGGCATGAAGTTTGTATGCTACTGGTTCATCAAGGAAATACAGCACGGTCGGATGATCCGGGTCTTCTGTTGAACACACATAACCCTGCGGTTTGTTCAGCATAAAGTAACGTGGGCCAACCGTTTGTTGTAATGGGTTGCCGTCAAATCTCACGTCTTGTTCCGGTGTCAGCTTGATAGCACCACTTTTGACCACTTCGCCATCTATAGTGACGCGTTTTGCCCGCAGCTCGCGCGCAACTAACGCCCGGCTAACCCCTAATTGCTGAG